>DAOLWT010000013.1:0-17537 GCA_035421345.1 Bacteroidales bacterium | reverse complement strand
GAGTAAAACAATGAAAAATATTTTTTGAAAGAATATATTTAAGGAAGAATATTCAGGAGCGTAGGTATTATTTCCCTTTAATCTTTCGTATAATATTTCTCTTTTCTTACATAGGCCATTTAAAATACTTTGAATCCATCCATAAGGATTCTGTTCGAAAGAACACCATTTTTGAGATACCATTTCGAAACCTATTTTTTCCATCATACTAATAAAATTAGTGGGTGAGAAAAAAATAAGATGACGCGGAGGATCTAAATGATACCAATTACTTTTAAATATTTTTGACTGCCAACTAGAAATATTCGGAAAAGAAATTAAAAGGAGTCCATTTTTTTTTATTATTTTATTGATCACTCTTAATGTGGCTTCAGGATTTTGAAGATGTTCAAATACATGAATTAATGTTATTAAATCAAAGAACTCCGTATTAAAATCAAGTTCTTCAACACTTCCTATTTTTAAATTTATTTCTTTTATCGATTTTGCTCTAGCAGCAGAGCCCCCTTCTATTTCGGTACCATATAATTCAAAATTATTCCCAAAAGAGCTAAAATGATGCAAAAAGCGACCATTCCCGCAACCAATATCTAATATTTTTGCGTTAGGCGAAATAAGTTTGGAAAGTTTTTTTGCTTTTTTCTTTCGAAAATAATCAATAAACGACTCAATAGAAAATCCAAATTTATTAATCCCTTTACCGTAGTAGGAATTGTCGTACGCCACTTTCAAGTCATCAGGGGATGGATTGGGTAACAAAGAATACGCATTACACGTATTACATTTAAACAAATACCAAATACGATTTCTTATATCGGGAGCAGGATATAATTCAACAACATCATTCGACTTACAATATCTGCAAGAATTCAATTTATATACTATTTGTTTGATTGATAAATTTTAAATTTAAATAAACCCGTTTTTTGAAGAAAATGACAAAAAGATGTTTTTAAAACGCCAACCCCATAAATAAAACTTCGGGAGAAGTTAATAGAAGACGCCTCCGGAAAGTATTTAGTAGGACAAGTTACTTCGGCAATCGTAAAACCGGCATAGAATATTTGAGATATCATTTGATTATCAAACACAAAATCGTCGGAGTTCGCATGATAATTAATTTTTAAAAGAACCTCTTTTGAAAAAGCCCTATATCCGGTATGGTATTCTGAAATTTTTTCGTTGATTAAAATATTTTGTGTAAGTGTAAGAAAACGGTTGAATACATATTTATAATAAGGCATTCCCCCTTTAATAGCGCCTTTTCCTAATATTCGGGAGCCTAATACTACCGAATAAAGTTCGTTGGCTATCATATAAGCCATTGGAGGAATTAATTTCGGGGTGTATTGATAATCGGGATGTAACATGATTACGATATCGGCACCTAATTTCAATGCTTCATCATAACACGACTTCTGATTTCCACCATAACCTTTATTTTTTTGATGAACAATAATATTTTTAATCCCTATTTTTTTTGCTACTTCAACCGTATTATCGGTACTTGCATCATCTACAAAAATGACCTCATCTACTATATCGAAAGGAATTTCCTTAAAGGTATTTTCAAGTGTTTTTGATGCATTATATGCAGGAAGGACAACTACTATTTTTTTATTATAAATCATTGACTATTCTATATAAAAAATGAATATAAAATTAAAAAATTATATCACATAAATCTATTTACCTGCTAATTTTTTTAATTCAAAAAAATACGTTTTATTTAAAGCATATCTTAAATCACCTGCCGAACAATAATCTTTAAAAGCGAGCTCATATTGTTTTAAATCGTAATATGCTTTAGAACGATTTATAAAGGTAGGTGCATCTTTTGCATTTTTATTTATTGCAATGGTATAATCTGATATTGCGTCCTGTAACATATTTAAATGATACTTCACCAAACCTCTCCATGTATATGCATCAAACTGAGCGGGATTTATTTTAATAGATTGATTAAAATCGGCAAGTGCTAATTCATATTTCTTTTGGTTATTATAGATAAGACCTCTCCACAAAAAGGCATTATCATCGGTCGGAGTCATTTGAATACATTTATTAACATCATTCAAGGCCTCATCATATTTTTTAAGATTAAATAAAGCGGTAGCTCTCCACAAATAAGCTTTTGCATTTTTTTGATCTAATTTAATATACAGATTATAATCGGGTAAAGCCAAATCGAATTTTTTTATAGTGCTATAACTATTTGCTCTACCTATTAACGCATCTGTATTATTTGGACTAAACTTAAGTGCTTTGGTAAAATCCAATACAGCCGAATCAGGTTTACCTGTATTATAATATAAAACACCCCTATTACTCCATGCTCTATGAAAGGTAGAATCAATCTTTAAACATGTATTATAATCTTTTAATGCTTTATTATAATCTTTAATAAAATTATAATATAAATAACCCCTATTATTGTATGCGAAAGGCAAGTTTGGATATTTTTTAATTACATCGGTAAAAAGTATTTCTCCGTCTTTCCATAATTGAATACGATTGAATGTTAATACAGAAAAGATAATGCTTCCAACTATTAACAGGAATAAAAAGAAAGAATTTAAAAAAGATGTCCCTTTTAATTTTATCTGTTGTGAGTACGTAAACCCTTTTCCAATTATAATGAATAATCCAATGTAAGGAATATAAGTATAACGTTCGGATATAATAGCCCCGCCTACAGGTAAAATCTGTAAAACCAATGAAATGGTAACCAAAAAGAAAAAAGTGCCAAATATAATTTCTCTACCATACTTCCTAGAAATATAAACTAGATATGCTAAAATCATTATTATAAAAGGAGCTATATAGACGATTGTTTTTAAATACCCGCCCACTCTTTCCGGATAGGGATACATGGCAGACAAGTTGATAGGGACAATTAATTTATACAAATAAATTAATAATGCATAACAAGCTAACATGGGGCGTTCATACCAAGTATACAAAGGAGTAAGATTTTGTATAGCTCCAGCTGAATCTTGTGATAATATGGCTAATATACCGAATACAAAAGCAATAAATAAAAAAGGGATTTTCTCTATAAGTATTTTCCATTCCCATTTTCTTTTTAAATAATAATCCATTAGCAAGAGAACAACAGGTAATGTAACGGCAGCAGATTTAGATAATGAAGAAAACAAAAAAGCAACAATGGAAATTAAATAATGGAATGTTTTTTTCTCCTTTTTTGTTATAAAATAAAAATAATATATCATAGATAATAAAAAGAAGAAACTATATAATACATCTTTCCTTTCAGAAATCCAGGCAACCGATTCAACATGCATAGGGTGTATACCAAATAATAAGGCGGTAATAAATGCGACTTCTTTTTTCTTAATTAAAAGATTGGTAAAAATAAATACGAGTGCAACATTAAATAAATGGAAAAGAAGATTATTTAAATGATATAAAAATGCTTTTTCGCCAACTATACTATATTCCAATGCATAAAACAAAGTAGTTAAAGGATGATAATTCCCTTTATAAAAAATAGAGAAAATTTCTTTAAAATTCTCCCATGACAATTGATGAATTAATTTGTGTTCTATAACATATCCCCCGTCATCCCAATTTTTAATCCAGCCATTATCTAAAGAAATAAGATAAACAAGCCCTGTAACAAAAACAGAAATTAATAAATAAACAAGGGTATTCTCTTTTTTCTGTTTATTATTAATAGGAATACTTTGTTGTAAACCCTTTTTGGCTTTAGTAACGTTTGTATTTTTTAATTTTCCCATTTCAGTATATTTAATCAATTTTTATTCTTTTAATCTACTTTTTTGAATAGCATTGTAAAACAACTGATGAATATCTGTTCTGATATTTGATTCTATTAACTTTCTGTTTGAAGCATCCGGATGTACTCTATTCGCTAAAAAGATAAAAATAAAATTAGTTGCAGGGTCAACCCAAAAATAGGTACCGGTAAAGCCTGAATGACCATAACTCAAAGAAGATGCACTTTTACAACAAGGGCCATTTTCATTTTTACTTAAAGCAGGTTTATCAAAGCCGAGGCCTCTTCGATTATTTTTTTCAGGATATTGATATTTTGTAAACTCTTCAACTGTTGCTTTTTTAAAATATTGCTTCCCTGCATATTCTCCTTTTTGAAGCAACATTTGTAACATCGTCGCTAAGTTATATGCATTAGAGAATAAACCGGCATGTCCGCATATTCCGCCCATCATGGCGGCCCCTTGATCATGCACATCCCCATGGATTAATTGTTTACGCCAAACAGTATCTATTTCAGTGGGAACAATTTGATTTAAAGTGAATTTAGTTCGTGGTAAAAACCCAGTAAATCCCATACCAAGCGGATTATAGAAATTCTCTTGCAGATAGAGTTCGAATGATTTTCCCGACACCTCTTCAATTAACTTCATCATTAAATACATCCCTAAATCGCTGTAAACATATTCCTTTTTCTTATTTAAGGGTGATTCAATAATTTTTTTCATAATTATCTCCGGATAATCTTTTCTTATATACATACTATCAGCTACACGATAAGGAAATTCATCCGATTTAATTTTCTTATAAATAGCGGTATCAATTTTGCCATTTTTTAATGTTTCTGTATAAAATGGGATCCATGCTTTAAGCTTTGCTTGATGAGACATCAAATCTCGGATAATAATATGAGATTTATTTGTTCTTTTCAATTTCGGTAAATAATACGACAATTGCCTGTCGAGATCTATTTTCCCTTCATCAACCAATTTCATAACAGCCATGGTGGTAGCTTCTATTTTAGTAAGAGATGCCATATCAAAAATATCTGACACCTGCATGGGTGTTTTATTTTCGTAGGTATGATACCCAAAAGATTTGTGATAAAATACCTTCCCATCTTTCGCTGCCAAAATTACACATCCGGGATACGCTTTCATTTTTATGCCCTTAAATGCGAGGGAGTCGATTAAAGCCACTGCAGTATCATTCATGCCTATTTCTTGAGGTAACGTATAGGATAAGCGGGTTGTTTTGTTTATATTTATTCCCGTATTTAAGGGAAACTCTTTAGATGCTGTTACCGGTAACTTTGCTGTTACTATTGCTCCGCCAAATAAGACTTGAGTAGAAAGCTCCTCTGCAATTTTTGAATTTTGATACGATAATACAATTGCATCAATATTTTCCGAATTAACTATTCTAGAAAGGTTATATGGATTTGCAAAAACATTCAAAATAATTTTATTCTGATTTCTTAAAATGTCTATAAATTGAAATGCTTGATCGGAAATACCAAATTTTTCAGCAGGTAAATTATTTGTATTTAATACAGCCACAATTATATAATCATATTTTTTTAATTTCATTAAAATTAAGTCTCTGTCTTTAGGCAGGAAATTTCTATTTACAGCATACGTATCAAAATTAGCATATCGTTCTAATGAATTTTGGTAGCTAGTTCTGTTTGTATCACCAATTATTAATACAGCATATTTTAAAGAATCAATATTTTTAAGGGGCAATAAACTATCTTTATTTTTAACTAAGGTTATTGAATTTTTATAAAGAGAATGAATTAAAGAATTCGATTTAATGGAATTTAAGTCATTAATTAATCCATTCAATTCAATAGGTTTATATTTCCATAAACCGACCTTATATTTATATAGTAATATTTTTTTACACTTTTCATCAATATCCGATTGACTTAATTCTTTATTTTTTACTGCCTTTGTAACACCCTCAATAGCTTTGTCAATTTGATTTGGCATTAATAAAATATCATTGCCCGCTTTAAGTGCTTTAATTTCCATCTCACCATCTTTATTAGACAAGCTAACACCTTTCATTTGTAGCGCATCGGTAATTATTAACCCTTTAAAACCAAGTTTATTCTTCAGTAAATCGGTTATTATTGGTTTAGATAAGCTAGAGATACTATTTTTAGAAGAATCGAGCGATGGTATATTTAAATGAGCTACCATAATTGAGCTTATATTATTTTCGATCATGTTTTTAAACGGAAATAAATCGAGTGTGTCTATGGTTGTTGCCGAATGATGAATTACAGGAAGTGCATAATGCGAATCAGTATCGGTATCGCCATGTCCGGGGAAATGTTTAGCACAAGCAATTATTCCGCCATCTTGCATCCCCTTCATATAAGCGAGTGATTTTTGGCTAACATTAATCTTGCTTTCACCAAAAGAACGACTATTTATTACTGGATTATTAGGATTACTATTAATATCCACCACCGGAGCAAAGTTAATATGTATTCCTAGTCGAGAACATTCGGAAGCAATATGTTTACCCATTTCATAAATTAAACTATCCTGCTGTAAAGCACCTAAGGTAATTTGACGGGGATAAACAGGAGTACTATCTAAGCGCATGGATACACCCCACTCTCCATCTATAGCAATTAATAATGGCACTTTTGATTTTTGTTGAAAAGCATTAACCCATTTAGCTTGTTTCGTAGGATACCCTTTAAAAAAACAAAGCCCTCCTATTTTATATTTAGTTATTTTTTCAATCGTTTTTTGATAAGATACGGAATCTCCTAAAGAAGACACATCTATCATAAATAATTGAGCTATACGCTCTTCTGGAGTTAATGTTTTAAAAACAGAATCAACCCATAAAGAATCGTTAGGTGTCTTATTTTGAGCAGAAACTATAAAAAAATTAGTTGTAATTAGAAGTATTAGTATATTGAATTTCATTAGTCAGTTAGGCTTTTTAAATCATTTTGCTAAAATATCTATTATTTTTTAAACCTTCATAGGAATACACAATTTTTTGATTTTTTAATAAATTGATGTAAGTAACACTACGACATATAAAATACATTTAGGTTGGTAATAATTATTTAATTACAATCAACAAAACCTTTGCTATTGCTATGATTAGAATCATAAAACATATTTAGGTCTTAAAATACCATAACTAGTCATACTACCTAAGAAACATAAACATATATACGTGTTTTTAATAATAAGAATTAAGTATTATTACTTATTGTTATCGAAATTCAATTCAGCTAATTTTGATAGTACAAATAATCAGGTATTTAAAAATTATGGAATCTGAAAAAAAATACGACTTTATCAACAACGAAGAAATATCAATCGTTAATTTTTATGTTAATTGGTGTTTTTATTGCAAAATACAAAAACTAATTTTAAATAAATTTAATAAGATTTTTGGAGATAAAGCAAAAATATACAATATCAATTCTGATGAAAACCAAAACTTAGTAAACAAATTAGATGTTCATTCATTTCCTTCCATTTTAATATTTAAAAATGGGAATATGGTAACTCGTTTAACCGGACTTCAGAATAATAATGCATTAACAGAAACAGTAGCTAAATATTTATAAATAATGGAAATTACAAAATCATATAACAATAAAAGAATTGAAGTTAAAATAACTTTAGTTCAAATTTTATCGATAATAATTTGTGGAGTTTTAGGATTTTTATTTTATCAGACCACAAACAATTACTCAAATGATATGACAATTCAGTTAAACCCATATTTAAGCGTTCTTTATGGTTTAATTACAGGTGTTTTGATTTCGATCAAACATTAAATAATTTTTTCATGTGTTTAGGGGTTAAAGGGAGATGGGGGTCTCCCTTTTCTTATTTAAATCTTTAACAACTTCCACTTTCCCGAACGTAAATAAAGATAAGATAATAAACCTATTACAAAGAAGTAGAAACATTCCACTATCCAAACATAATGAACTGGCGTTTTAATAATAATAGCAAGAACAAACGCAATTATCATATAAAATGAAATAGTGATAATTTCGAAACGAAATGTAATGTTTGTATTTCCTGTACCCGAAACGCCCATAAATAAAATAATAGCAACAGAGAAAAATATTAATGCAACAGAAATTACATATAATACTTTTATTGCATCATCAACAATAGAAAGATCGTTTGTATAAATTAAAATTACTTGTCGAGGGATTATTAAATTGAATAATACAATAACTACGGTAATAATTAAGCTTAACCATGAAATTTTCCTAATTAACAAGGTAACTTCTTCTATTCGACCTTCTCCAATTAAATTACTTACCAGCGTATTACATGCAGAAGCCAAGCCCCATAGCGGTATCATCATTAACATATAAATACTTCGACAAATATTTGAAACAGCCAATGCCCTTTCTCCTAAATGTTCTATTATCATAAAAAAAAGAAACCATCCGGAAAATGAAATAAAAGTTTGAAGCATTAACGGGCCCGATATTTTCATGATATTGGTAATTTTCCCTAAATTGAATTTTGATAATTGGAAAAATAAATATTTGTTGTTTTTTTCCATTCTTATGGTATAAACAAAAAAGAACACACAAGTAACTAATTCAGCTAAAGAAGAGGCAAAACCTGCTCCACCAATACCCATTTGCGGGAATCCATAATGACCAAATATTAATAAATAATCAAAAACAGCATTAATCGTTGCAGTAATTATAGTACTGTATGTCAGCACTTTAGTTTTTATTGTTCCCACATAATAAGAAATAAAAACAATATTAATACATGCAAAAAAAATACCCCAAGAACGAAATTTCAGAAACTCAATAGTCCCTTGATAAACGGCAGGAGAGCTAATAAAATATTTTAATAATAATGGAGAAAAGAAAAAAAGAATAATAAATAAAAAAAAAGCTAAAAGTAATAAAAAGTAAAAAGATTGATGGACTAGTACATTTATTTGATTATAGTCTTTTTCCCCATTTCTTCTTCCTATTAATATTTGCGCTCCATTTCCAAAACCAATACCCAGCATAACCACCGCCAAATAAAATAACCCACCCAATGCACTTGCTCCTAATGCCACTTCACTCAACCTTCCTAAAAAAGCAGTATCGATTGCTACCATAATATTTTGTGCAACCTGCCCAATTATTATTGGAAGAGCAATTTTCCAAATAGATTTATATGTTATTTTGAGTTTCAAAAAAAATAATTTGCAGATTAGTTATTTTTCTATTCGGTTATTCAACGAATAATACCAAGCCTTTTAAATATTCACCTTCCGGATGGTATGCATTAACAGGATGATCGGCCGGTTGAGTTAGTTGATGAATAATCTTAACATTTCTCCCTGATAAAATAGCAGCCGAAACAACCGTTGATTGAAAAAGATATTTATCGATAACCTGTGAACAAGAAAAAGTAAAAATAAATCCGCCCTTTTTAATTTGTTTTATGGCATTTAGATTAATCCGTTTATAGCCTTGTATTGCATGCTGACGGGCATCATGATGTTTTGCAAATGCAGGAGGATCTAAAATTATTACATCGTATTTTTGATCTATGTCTTTTAAATAATCTATCGCATCAACTTGAAATGATTGATGAATAGCGTTATTTGACGAATTGATTGCGATATTTTTTTCGGTAAGGTCAATCGCTTTTAAAGAACTATCTACAGAATGGACTTCAGCGGCACCCGCTTTTAACGCATAAACAGAAAAGCCACCGGTATAACAGAATGTATTTAAAACGGTTTTATTTTTAACATATTTTCCTAACAATTTCCTATTTTCACGTTGATCAATAAAAAATCCTGTCTTTTGACCGGCTTCCCAATCAACTAAAAATGTATTTCCGTTTTCCGTGATTTCATTCGTTTGTTTTTCACCAAAAAGGTAGGTGTCTTCTTTTTGCAGATCTGCATTTTTAGGAAGTGTTTCAGCGCTTTTATTATAAACTGCTTTCAATTTAGTTCCATAAATTTCTTTAAGTGCACGTACCAAATGATCTTTTATTTGGAACATTCCTATTGAATGAGCTTGCATTACAATAGTTCCATTATAATAATCTAAAATCAAACCCGGTAAGCCATCCCCTTCGGCATGAACTAATCGATATGCATTTGTTTCTTGCTGATCTGTTAAACCTAGTTCTTTTCTATAATTATAAGCTACTTCTAATTTACTTTTCCAGAATTCAAAGTCAGGTTCTATTTGCTGAAAAGAGAAAACACGAACAGCAATTGAACTTGCTTGATAATGCCCCATTCCCAAAAACTCATCATGATTAGAGCAGACTTCAACGATATCGCCTTCATGCACTTCCCCATCTATCTTTTTTATGGCACCTGAAAAAACCCAAGGATGAAAACGCTTTACGGCCTCACTTTTCCCTGTTTTTAAAATAATTTTAGTATATACTTTCATAAGGGCAAAGGTACAAATTATCCCGTTAACGTATAATCAATGCTGATTTTTATTTATTAAAAAAAATGTTTATCCTTTAATACTGAATCTATAAGGTAATTCAGCATCTTCCTTCGCATAATCGACCCCAATTCTTTTCCCGACAACAATCTTAGAAGAAGATATTTTTATACCCTGGTCTTCAATCCATATTTTATCGCCCAATAAGGATTCTCCACTAAGAGAATAATGAACGCCTAATAATTTTGAGACATTTCCGGGTCCTATTCCATTGAGTTTGCGAAAATCCTTTATATTACGCCGTTTCATCATAATATCCATCCCCACTAGGGGTTTTATACCTCTTATTAAAACAGCATGAGGAATATCTTTTTTATTGGTAACAACATTTAAAAGAGAATGAATTCCGTAACATAAATATATATAAACAACGCCTCCTTCGCAATACATCGTTTCAGTTCTTTTCGTTCTTCTATTTCCATATGCATGAGAAGCTTTATCGTTAATTCCGGCGTATGCCTCTGTTTCAATAATTATACCTCCGGTAATACCTTCATTATTTAATTTTGTATAAACAATCTTTCCTAAAAGTTCCTTTGCTACCCCCACCACATTTTCTTGAAGATAAAAAGTTTTAGGGATTTTATTATTCATGGGTATGTTTCCTTACGTTATAATTTCCTCCACTTAAATTTCTGTTCGTGGGTCATTTCAATTTTATTATTATCAATTAACCATTGAATAGCTATTAACATTTTATCTTCGTTTATTCCTTTTCCAATATTAACTATTTCTTCTAATGATTTCTCTTCTTTTATTAAGAAAGGTTTAATCATTTCAATAATTCCATCAAATTCTAATTCATTTAGCTGAAGCTTATTTCGCTCGAGACAGATATCGCATTGTCCACATCTTTTTGCATTATTTTCATTAAAATAATTTAAAAGTATCTGACTTCTACATTTCAACTTCGAAGAAACATAATGGATAACAGCTTCTATTTTATCGGAGGCTATCTTCTTCCGATCAAAATAATTTTCGTTAGAAATAAAAATATCTTTAGTATCATACCGTTCGTTAGAATATACTATTTGAGGTAAAACCTTTTGTGGGACATAGGTAATAATTCCTATTTTATTTAAATAATTTAAATATTGAATTATTTGAGTTATAGAAATATTCGTTCTTTTTGCTATTTCCGATTCACTTATTTTAATAAAATCATTAAAAATACCCCCATAAGACCTTAAGAGTGTTTTAATAAAATTATCATAGATTTTATTTTCGACCTGAAAACGATATAATATTTCTTTAGAAACAGCTATTCTTACTTTAGATGGCTGATTTAAGGAATCTGTAGCAATGATATACCCTTCTTTTTCTAAAAATTTAATGGAATTATATACCATTAATTGTTTTAAATTAAAGGTATTACAAAAGTGATTTATATCAAAATCATGACTAGTGTCGCGCCCACTACCAACAGCCAGGTTAAAATAGTTTCCTAAAGATTGATAAACCATTTTAATTTCCGACAATGGAGGATATGCATTTTCGAGATTTTTTTTAATGTCGATAATGTCTGCTTCGCAATATAATAGGATAGCAAAGGATTTTTTTTCATCGCGACCGGCTCTTCCAGCTTCTTGATAATAAGCTTCTAAAGAATCTGGTAAATCGGTGTGAATAACAAAACGAACATCCGCTTTATCTATGCCCATTCCAAAAGCATTCGTGGCCACTATAATTCTTTTTTTACCACTTACCCAGGCATTCTGGCGTTCATCTCTCTGTTTCGTATCTAAACCGGCATGGTAATAATCACAAGAGATATTATTTTTGGCTAGAAACAACGCCAATTCCCTTGTTTTCTTTCTATTTCTTACATATATAATCCCTGTACCACTTACTTTCGAAATAATTTTCAATAATCTATTTAATTTATCTTCCTCTTTAATTACGGCATAAGTAAGATTTTTTCGCTCGAAACTTTTTACAAAAACGTGTTGCTTTTTAAAATTAAGTTTTTCTTGAATATCTTGCACTACATTCTTAGTAGCTGTAGCTGTTAAGGCTAAAACGGGAACACCCGGAATTAACTCTCTTAAAGCGGCAATTTTAAGATAAGGCGGACGAAAATCGTAGCCCCATTGAGAAATACAATGTGCCTCATCGACTGCCAACAGATTTATTTTCATTTTTCTTAAACGAACCTTAAGGGTATCCGACATGATTCGTTCAGGAGAGATATATAAAAATTTTATATCCCCATTAGAGCAATTATCAAGAGCTAAATCAATTTCATGATAATGCATCCCTGAATAAATGGCAACAGCCTTAATCCCCCTTTTTTTTAAATGATCTACTTGGTCTTTCATGAGGGAAATTAAAGGCGAAATTACAATACAGAGTCCTTCTTTGTATAAAGCAGGGACTTGAAAACATATGGATTTTCCGCCACCGGTAGGCATTAATGCCAATGTATCATTACCATCCAATACAGACTGAATAATATCTTCCTGTAAAGGTCTAAAAACAGAATAACCCCAATATTTAGAAAGTATTTGCTGAATAGTCATTTTTTATTAATTCCTTCTTATACGAAATTATGAAAAATAATTCATTTTTTTATTTATTGGGTAATTGTCTCTTTAAAAACACTATTTAAATCTGTTCATAAATGAGAATAAAAAAACATAAAATGCTTAATCCTTTTTTATTCTATGATCTATTACAATTTGATAATTCGTTGTGTCAAGGAAAATATCGAATTTTAGGTAATCGTATTTTGCAGAACTTAATTTAGAATCAAAGATATCGATTTGAAATTCGTCTTTAAAAATTTTCCAAATCAACTCTGAGCAATAGAAAGACGCAGTATCATGAATATTAAATGCGTTATCGAAAGGAATTTTTTTCTGAAGGTAATATTGGGCACGAGTTCCTATTTTACAACGATCGGAATCGTTTAATCTTTTATATCGAATAACAACAAATGAATTTTTCTTGCTTTGATTAACAAACTCATCTAAATTTTGACTTTGAATGCCATCAACGGCAGATAGTGTTGAGGAGACCGAATGAATAACAATCCATTTATTATTTTCTTTTGATAAAATAGCACAGTGTGAAATTCCAGTACTATCATTTAGTGTTTTAACAATCATATCACTTACAAAACCATACCCATGTCGTAGTAAAATATCACCGTCTTTTAAGCGATTTTTTTCGTTTAACGATAAGGAATAGGCCGCAACTACTTGTTTTTTTTGACTATGGTATTCGTATCCCCAAAGGAACAAGCAAATGAAAAGAACTATAAAAAATAAAGCCATGAAAAAAATATGCATTTTTTTTTTCATGGCTTTAAAAAATATCGAATAAAAAATTATTCTTTTATTGTTGAATCTTGGCTAACAGCAGTTGAATCGCCTACCATTTCGGTAGTTGACATATCAGGTGATTCTTTTTTCATTTCAACTAACCATTTACCCTCTTTCTTTACTAAATCTAATTTCTTTTCTTCCCCATCTTCTTTGTACTCACAAACAGCTTTATCGCCATCTTCTGTACATTTCATATCTTCAATTTTTGTTTCTTTAGGTTGATCGCCACCCATTTTACTGAAACTTTCCAACATATCAATAGAAGTTGCAGATTCAGGTGTTGCAAGTTTTTTAGCTTCAGCAAATTCTTTTTTACTGATGTGATTTAGAAATTTTTCTGCTACTTTATCTGGAGTATCAGAACTTTTACATGCATTCATTGAAATTACTGCTATTGCAATAAAAGCAAAAAATAATACTTTTTTCATACTGTTTTTTTTAAGTTATTAATTTGTTTGTGTTTTTTTATCAAGAATGGCAAAATTAACATCTTTTTTAAAAATTAGCATATCAAAGCTTAAAAGAATTTTAACATTTATTAACATTTTAACCTAACATTCTTATTTACAACACAGTAAAAGAATTCTATTTATTAATAAAAAAAATACTAATTTTATAAATAAATCTTTTTCAATTGATACAAGCAATCGCTTTACAAATTAAAAACGCAATAAACAACTGTTTACCAGGGGAAGTAGCTCATTTAAAAATGAGTTCAGCGATAAGAATGAATGATTTTATATTTAGGAAGGAACATGAAAATTCTAAAAAATGCGGTGTGCTAATTTTGCTTTTCCCTTTCAATAATAAAATTTATTCGGCCCTCATACTTCGAGCTGAATACGATGGAATACATAGTGGACAGGTAGCTTTACCAGGAGGGAAATACGAAAAAACCGATTTAAATATAATACAAACAGCCATTCGAGAAACATCCGAAGAAATTGGGGTAAAAATGAATGATATCCATATTATTGGTTCTTTAACTAAATTATATATCCCACCTAGCGATTACATTGTATATCCATCAATCGGATATGTTTCAGCAAAACCAGAATTTATTCCCGATTCGAACGAAGTAAAAAAGGTGATTGAATATTCAATAGAAACACTTTTAGATGAAACTATTATAAAAACAAAAGAGTTCCACATAAATGCCAACATATCATTTAATGCTCCCTTTTTCGAAATAGAAAATCATATTGTATGGGGAGCTACCGCAATGATATTAAGTGAATTTAAAGAAATTTTAAAAAAAATTAACTTTAAATATTTAAGGTAGTAAGCCATTTTTTTGCTTCTTCCATAGAAATATTTTTTCGTTTAGCATAAACTTCTAATTGTTCATCTGAAATTTTTCCTATAGAAAAATAAGGAGCGTCTTCACAAGCAAAATACCATCCACAAATAGAAGCAGAAGGATTCATCATATAATTTTCGGTTAGTTTTATTCCTGTTTTATTTTCCACCTCCAACAAATTAAATATTTCCCGTTTTCCTATATGATCGGGACAGGCAGGATATCCAGGCGAAACTTTTATTCCGTAATACTTTTTTAACCATATATCTTGAACAGAAAGTTCTTCATTTGGAGCATATCCCCAAATCTCTTTTCTTACTAACAAATGCAAATATTCAGAAAAGGCATCTGCAAGTCTGTCGGCTAATATTTTTAGCATAAACGCACTATAATCATCTAGTGCTTTTGAAAATTCATTTATTTTTTTATCTATATTTAGTCCTGTTGAAACCGCAAAACACCCGATATAGTCAATTATACCTGATTCTTTGGGGAGCACAAAGTCCGACAAACAATAATTAGGTTTATTCTCTTGTTTTTGCTGATTTCTAATAAAATTAAATTTAGTTACTCTTTTTTTTATGTTATCGTGCTGATACACCTCTATATCCTCATCAACAGAATTACATGGAAAAATTCCAATTACGCCATTGGCAGTAATCCAACTTTCTTTGATTAAATCTTTAAGCATTTCTTGTGCATCATCAAATAATTTGGACGCTTCGGTGCCTTTAATTGAATCATTTAATATTTCGGGAAACCTCCCATTAATACGCCATTCCTTAAAGAAATAAGACCAATCGATAAAATCTGCAAGAATTTCCAGGGAAAAATTTTCAAAAACTCGGATACCATTATTTAACGGCACTTTTACCGGATGTTTTTTTACATCAATCACAAATTTATTATTTCTTGCTTCTGTTAAAGAAATAAGAGTTGGATTTTCCTTATTCATATAATCCGTTCTTATTTTATGATATGTTTCATTTATCTCTTTAAAAAAATTGCTTGCATTTTTCTCCGACAACATAGAAGCGACAACACTTACACTTTGAGAAGCATCTTTTACATGAACAACGGGAGCCGAATAGCAGGGGGCTATTTTTACTGCAGTATGTATGGGCGATGTTGTTGCACCTCCAATAATGATTGGTATTTTAAACCCTTTTTTCTCCATTTCTTTGGCAACATGAACCATTTCTTCAAGAGAAGGGGTAATTAATCCACTTAAGCCTAATACGTCTGGTTTATATGTTTCCACTGCATCAATAATTTTCTCAGTAGAAACCATGACCCCTAAATCTTTTACTTCATAATTATTACAGCTTAATATAACTCCTACCATATTTTTACCAATGTCGTGCACATCGCCTTTTACAGTAGCTAAGAGTATTTTCTTAACAGCTGAATTACTATTTTCCTCTTTTTCTTTCTCCAAATAAGGCAAAAGGACGGCAACTGCTTTTTTCATTACTCGGGCGCTTTTAACCACCTGAGGTAAGAACATTTTTCCTGACCCGAATAACAATCCAACAACATTCATGGCATCCATTAAAGGACCTTCAATAACTTGAAACGCTTTTTTATAAAATAATCGGGCTTCTTCTACATCTTGCTCAATATATGTGGTAACACCCTTGACAATGGCATGACGTAATCGATCCTGGACTTTTCCTTTTCGCCATTCCTCTTTATTTTCTTCTTTCTTCTCTACGTTTTTATTTTTTTCGGCAAAATCTATTAATTTTTCTGTTGCACTGGTATTTTTATTTAAAATAACATCTTCAATAATAGGAAGTAAGTCTTTATTAATTTCATCATATATATCGAGTTGAGCAGGGTTAACAATACCCATATCCATGCCTGCTTTCACTGCATGATATAAAAAAACCGAATGCATGGCTCTGCGAACCATTTCGTTTCCTCTAAACGAAAAAGACAAATTACTAACACTGCCACTCACTTTAGCAAAAGGCAAGTTTTCTTTTATCCATTGAACTGTCTTAATAAAATCGAGCGCATAATTGTTATGCTCTTCAATACCGGTAGCGATAGAAAGAATATTCGGATCAAAAATAATGTCTTCGGGCGAAACACCAATCTCATTAACCAATATCTTATAGGCACGTTCGCAAATTTTAATTTTATGATTAAATGAAACAGCTTGTCCATTTTCATCAAAAGCCATTACTATCATGGCTGAACCCATTTGTTTTATATAAGTAGCCTGTTTTTTAAAAATGGCTTCCCCTTCCTTTAAACTAATTGAATTTACAATAGATTTCCCTTGAACACACTTCAATCCTGCTTCTATTACATTCCACTTAGAAGAATCGATCATAATAGGCACTTTTGAGATATCGGGTTCCGATGCAATTAAATTTAAGAACGTTACCATCGACTTTTCTGCATCTATCATGGCATCATCCATGCAAATATCAATTACCTGTGCACCTCCTTCAATTTGTTGTTTGGCAACAGAAAGCGCTTCTTCATATTTTTGTTCTTTAATTAAATCTGCAAACTTCTTAGATCCGGCAACATTAGTCCGTTCCCCAATATTTAGAAAATTACACCCTGAATAAAGTTCAACCGGCTCTAAACCGGATAATTTCGTAGTTACAGGTATTTCAGGGATTTGGCGTGGTTTGTATTT
>DAOLWT010000012.1:5580-18104 GCA_035421345.1 Bacteroidales bacterium | reverse complement strand
AGCCCATAGCGGCTCTAGCAGCAAATTCACCTACAGTTCCTGCGCCAATAATAACTACTTCGGTAGGAGTAATACCGGAAATACCCCCCAGCATTCTACCTTTTCCGTATACAGAATTACTCAAATGTTCAGCAGCAATCAACATAGATGTATTTCCTGCAATTTCGCTCATCGCTCTAACAACAGGGAATGTACCTATTTTATCTTTAATAAATTCGTAAGATAATGCTGTTATTCGTTTAGAAATTAATTTTTTAAAATATATTTGATCTTGAATTGGTAAATGAAGAGCAGAAATAATAGTTTGTCTGTTCTTCATTTTGTCAATTTCTTCTATTGTTGGAGGTGTAATCTTTATAATAACATCCGATTGATAGACTTCTTCCGGAGTAAAAACAATTGTTCCTCCTTGTTCGCTGTATTCATTATCGGAAAAATGAGCTGCTTTGCCGGCATTTGTTTCTATATATACCGTATGTCCGTTTTGCACTAATAATCCAACTGCTTCCGGAACTAGTCCAACTCTATTTTCCTGAAAGGATGTTTCTTTTGGAACGCCAATAGTGACACTTTTTTTTGATTTTTTCAGTTCCAGCATTTCTTCCTGTGGGACATATTTTCCGGAAGAGCCAAATGATAAGAATTCAGGTTTGTTTTCTGACATACTTTATTAATAATTAAAGTTTAAAGATAGTTTTTTTTCTTTAAACTGCAATTAAAATTTGATTAATCTTTCTCCGTTTTTTATTTCAATATAAATCTTAACACAATCCGAAGGAAGTAATTCTTCCACTTTTTCGGGCCATTCTAAAAAACAATAGGCCCCACTCGATAAATACTCTTCACATCCTATATCAAAATACTCCGTATTATTTTTAATTCTATAAAAATCAAAATGAAATACAGATTTATTATCGGCTGTTTTATACTCATTCACCAAGCCGAAAGAAGGGCTAATAGCAACATCCAACGTACCTAAATAATTACAAATTGCTTTAATAAATGTTGTTTTACCACTTCCCATACTTCCATAAAAAGAAAAAACAGTGGAATGGCTATGTTGCTTAATTAATTCTTCGGCAATTTTATTTAATTCTTCTATTTTTGAGCAGTAAAATTCCATAAAAAATGCTATTTAGGAGATAATGTAATAATAGGGACTAACATTTCTTCTAACGAAATACCGCCATGTTGAAATGTATTTCGGTAGAAATTAACATAATGATTATAATTATTGGGATAGGCAAAAAATTTATTTTCGTTTGCAAAAGCATAAGAGGTGGTAACATTTATTCGAGGTAAAAAAACATCGTCCGGATTTTTCACTTCAAAAACATCTCTTTTTTCGTATTGAAGGGCTTTCCCAAGCTTATAGCGTAAATTGGTATTCGTATTTTTATCGCCTAATATTTTTGTTGGATTTTGAACACGAATAGAGCCATGATCGGTAGTTATAACAATATGTGCTTTTTTTTCAGCTGCATATTTAACTACTTCCATTAATGGAGAATGTTCAAACCACGATTTAGTTAGGGAACGATAGGCGGCTTCATCGTCGGCCAATTCTTTAATGACTTCCATTTCCGTACGGGCATGCGACAACATATCAACAAAATTATATACGATTACATTTAATTTGTTGGATATTAGGTTTGGTAAATTTTCAACCATTTTCTTTCCAAAAAACAAATTTAATACTTTGGTGTACGAAAATTTAAAATTTTTCCCAAAACGCTTAATTTGTGAGGCAAAGAGCTCTTCTTCAAATTGATTTTTGGTACCTTCATCTTCTTCATTTTTCCACAAATTAGGATAAATTTTTTCTATTTCCGTTGGCATAAGTCCGGCAAACAAGGCATTTCGAGCATATTGAGTTGCTGTTGGGAGAATAGCATAATACATTTCATCCGAAATGGTTCTGTAATATTCTTCCAAAATAGGTTGGATTACCTTCCATTGATCATATCGCAAATTATCAATAACGATCAAGAAGATAGGCCCCTCTAGCGATAAAAGAGGCAATACTTTTTCGCGAACCAGTGTATGAGACATAACCGGCCTATCGGGGAAGCTACTATGTAACCATTTTACATAATTTTGTTCTATATATTTTGCAAATGCCGTATTTGCCTCCGAAATCTGTGATTTCAACACATCAATCATTCCATTATCGGATGATTTATTTAATTCGATATCCCAATGAGTTATTTTTTTATATACTTCTGTCCATTGCGTATAATCTAATTTATCATTAATCGTAGTGAAAATATTTCGAAACTCTTGTTGATAATCGGAGGTAGTTGTTTCGCTCACCAATCTTTTATTATCCAGGTTTTTTTTAATTGCTAACAGAATTTGATTCGGGTTTACCGGTTTTATTAAATAATCGGCAATTTTAGAACCGATAGCATCTTCCATGATACTTTCTTCTTCGCTTTTGGTAATCATAACCACCGGAATATTTGGCTTAATACTTTTAAGTTTTTTAAGCGTTTCTAATCCCGATAGTCCGGGCATATTTTCATCTAGAAAAATAATATCAAAATGCTGTGTTTTAATAATATCTAGTGTTTCATTACCACTATTGGTTGTAACCACCTCATAGCCCTTCTCGATAAGGAATAATATATGAGGTTTTAAAAGTTCAATTTCATCATCGGCCCATAAAATGGTAATTTTCTCCATATATATAATTTTAAAAATGTAAGATATAAACTAAAATTAACTTGTAATATTGCAAAAAATATGTAATATTGGTATAAATATTTACAATAATAATGAATAAAGTGCAAAGTAACTCTGTATTCAAAAGAAAAATTTTTAATGATCCGGTATATGGATTTATCACTGTATCGGACGATTTCATCTTTCAACTAATTGAACATCCTTATTTTCAGCGTTTACGCCGCATTAAACAATTAGGGCTAACCCATTTGGTTTATCCGGGTTCTTTTCATACCCGTTTTCACCATGCAATGGGAGCCATGCACCTAATGGGAGAAGCAATTGAATCGCTGCGTTCTAAAGGGAATAAAATAACCGAAGAAGAAGCACAAGCAGTTAATGCAGCAATCCTTTTACATGATATTGGTCATGGTCCATTTTCGCATGCGTTGGAAAATTGCATTGTAGAAGATATAAACCATGAATACCTCTCCCAACTTTTCATGGAACGATTAAACACCCAATTTGGAGGGAAACTACAATTAGCTATTGATATTTTTCAAAATAAATATTCCAAGAAATTTCTTCATCAGCTAGTTTCTAGTCAACTTGATGTTGACCGGCTTGATTATCTTAAACGAGACAGTTTTTTCACCGGCGTATCAGAAGGAGTTATTAGTACAGAACGTATTATTAAAATGATGAATGTGGTTAACGATAACCTTGTTATTGAAGCCAAAGGAATTTATTCAATCGAAAAATTTATTATTGCTCGTCGGCTAATGTATTGGCAGGTATATCTTCACAAAACAGTGCTTTCGGCCGGTTATTTAATGATAAAAATATTACAGCGAGCAAAATATTTGAGTGAACAGGGGCTTTCTCTTTTTGCAACCCCCGCATTTCATGAATTTATAACACATACGTATCGGAAAATTGATTTTGATAAAAATCCGCAAATACTTGATTTGTTTGCCGAACTCGATGATTTCGACATATATTCTTCCATTAAAGTATGGAGTAACTCATCCGATACTATTTTAGCTACTTTATGTAAAAAACTAATTAATAGGCAACTTTTTCATATCGATTTAGAAAAAACTCCAATTGACGAATTAAAAATGGAGAAAATTAAAAAAGAGGTCATTAAAACATTAAATATTTCCCCTTCCGATATTGATTATTTTGTTTTTAGCGATAAAGTTGAAAATAATGCTTATGATACGTCAAATATAAATATAAATATTTTATTTAAAGATGGCAAAATACTTGATTTAGCAGAGGCTTCAGACCAATTAAACATTTCCGTATTATCTCAAACAGTAACTAAATATTTTTTATGCTATCCGAAAGAAATCTGATACATATCTTATATAAAACTACTTGTTAATAAAAAATAAAAAAATAATAATCTTCAACACTATATATATTGGTAAATTGCGAAATATTTAATAAATTTTTTTCGCATGAAATTTTCTGCTCAAAAAATAGCTGAATTGCTTGAAGGAAGAATAGAAGGAAACCCGAAAGCAGAAGTAAATAAGCTTTCTAAAATTGAAGAAGGCACACAAGGCTCTATTACTTTTTTAGCAAACCCGAAATACACCCCCTATATCTATAATACGCAAGCATCGGTGGTTGTAGTTAATAATAATTTTGTTCCGGAACAAAAAATTAGTGCGACCTTGATTTATGTTGAAAATGCGTATCAATCGTTTGCTAAATTATTAGAACTATATAATCAGATAAAACGAAATAAAACAGGGGTTTCAGCTACTGCTTATATTGACAAAACCGCTCGTATTGGAGAAAATGTTTACATAGGTGAATTTGTAGTTATTGGAGAAAATGTAGAAATTGCCAATAATGTAAAAATTTACCCACAATCTTATATTGGCGATCAAACAAGTATTGGAGAAAATACAATTATATATGCAGGTGTTAAAATATATTCCGATAATATAATTGGAAAAAATTGCACAATTCATTCAGGTACTGTAATTGGAGCCGATGGATTTGGATTTGCACCAAACAGCGATAATAATTACATGAAAATTGCACAAACAGGAAATGTTATTATTGAAGATAATGTTGAAATTGGCGCAAATACCTGTATAGATAGAGCAACCCTTGGATCGACTATAATAAAAAAAGGAGTCAAACTCGATAATTTAATCCAAATTGCACATAATGTTGAAATTGGAGAAAATACCGTAGTTGTTTCTCAAACAGGTATTGCTGGTTCTACCAAAATTGGCAAAAACTGTATGATAGGAGGTCAAGTTGGGATCATTGGACATCTAAAAATAGCTGATAACGTAAAAATTGCAGCTCAATCGGGAATTCAAAAGAATATACTTAAAGAAGGCGCTATTGTACAAGGTTCGCCTGCTTTTAACTATCTTCAATATCAAAAATCTTATATTTACTTCCGCAAACTGCCAAGTCTTTTTGAACAAGACCAAAACAATAAAGATGATTCTCAAAAATGAGAAAACATTATTTTGTTAAATAATAATTAATAAATAAATATCGCTTTTTTGTAGATATTTTTTATTTTTATACTTTTGCTAAATGATAGCAAAAAAACAAAGAACAATTAAAGGACCCGTAAAAGTATCGGGAGTTGGTTTGCATTCAGGAAAAGAAGTTACAATTACCTTTCTACCTGCAGCAGAAAACCATGGATATAAATTCAAAAGAACTGATTTAGAAGGAAAACCAATTATAGAGGCAGATGCCTTGCACGTAATAGATACTTCTAGAGGAACAACGATAGAGCAAAATGGAGTACGCGTACTAACAGTTGAACACGCCTTAGCCGCTTTATCAGGGCTCGAAATTGACAATGCCCTTATAGAAATTGATGGGGTTGAACCACCTATTTTTGATGGAAGCGCTAAAATATATGTAGATGCTTTAAACAAAGTAGGGATTGTTGAACAAAATGCTGAAAGAACCTATTTTGAGATAAAAGAAAATTTTATTTATCGCGATCCGGAAAAACAAGTTGAAATAATTGCTATCCCTTCGGATGACTTTAAGATTTCAGTAATGATTGATTTCGAGACCGATGTTTTAGGTACTCAAAATGCATCTATTACAAACATGCATCATTTTACAGAAGAAATTTCATCGTGCAGAACTTTTGTATTCCTCCATGAGCTAGAACATCTTGTAAATAATAATTTAATAAAAGGCGGCGATTTAAATAATGCCATTGTTTTTGTAAACAGGCTTATGTCCGACAAAGAACTTACACGAATTGCATCTCTTTTTAACCGAGAAAAAGTGGAAGTTTTAAAAGAAGGTATCTTAAACAACTTAGAGCTCCGCTTTAATAACGAACCTGCTCGTCATAAATTACTCGATGTTGTAGGTGATTTGGCTTTAGTTGGAATGCCAATTAAAGGACATATTATTGCAAACAGACCCGGGCATCATGCGAATGTTGAATTTGCAAAAATTATTCAACAGGCGATAAAACAATTTAAAACAAAAAAAGAAGCATATAAATATAATCCGGAATTAAAACCGGTTTATGATATTAACCAAATTAAAAAATTCTTACCTCATCGATATCCGTTTTTATTAATCGATAAAATTATAGAGATTTCAGATACACATGTAGTTGGCATAAAAAATGTGACTACCAACGAAGAGTTTTTTAATGGTCATTTTCCAGCAGATCCTGTAATGCCAGGTGTATTACAAGTAGAAGCCATGGCTCAAACTGGAGGCGTTTTCTTTTTACATGGGAAACCAGATCCAGAGAACTACACTACTCTTTTTTTAAAAATTGATAATACAAAGTTTAAGCAAAAAGTAATTCCCGGAGATACCATTGTTTTTGAATTAAAATTAATCTCTCCATTAAGAAGAGGATTGTGCCAGATGAAAGGAACTGCTTATGTAGGGAACAAAGTGGTAATGGAATCGGAAATGACTGCCCAAATAACTAAAAATAATTAATTTATGAATCAACCCCTCGCTTACGTTCACCCCCAAGCAAAAATTGCAAACAATGTAGTAATTGAGCCTTTTGTTACTATTCATAAAAATGTTGAAATTGGAGAAGGCACTTGGATTGGCTCTAATGTTACTATTATGGAAGGGGCTCGTATAGGGAAGAATTGTAAAATATTTCCAGGATCTGTTATTTCTGCCATTCCACAAGATTTAAAATTTGATGGTGAAGACACGATTGTTAGAATTGCCGACAATGTTACCATTCGTGAATTTGTTACTATTAATAGAGGAACCAAAGCCAGTTTCGAAACCGTTATTAACGAAAACACGCTAATAATGGCATGTGCACACATTGCCCACGATTGTTCTATCGGGAAAAACTGTATTATTGCAAATGCCGCTTTATTAGCAGGACACATAACCGTTGATGATTATGCTATTATTGGAGGTCAAGTTGCAATCCATCAGTTTTGCAATATTGGTCCACACGTTATGATTTCGGGAGGGTCTCTGGTAAACAAAGATGTCCCCCCCTATACTAAAGGAGCCCGTACACCATTATCGTTTGTTGGCATTAACTCTATTGGGTTAAGAAGAAGAGGATTTAGTCCTGAAAAAATTAATGAAATACAAGATATTTATCGAATTCTTTATCAAAAAAGTTTTAATGTAACACAAGCATTGGAATTTATTGAAGCCGAAATGCCTGCCACCTCAGAAAGAGATGAGATTGTTTATTTTATTAATAATTCCAGTAGAGGAATTATGAAAGGATATAATAGAAAATTTAATCTTTAGTATACATCCGCAGATTGTTGTATTTCCCGAAAATGAAGATCATACTTGAGAACATTGGCAAGCAATATAAAAATGATTGGATTTTTCAACACATCCAAAGCGAATTCAATATAAACCAATCTATTGCCATTGTTGGACCGAATGGTTCGGGGAAATCTACTTTTATTAATATCATTTCAGGGCACACTATTCCGACAAGTGGAAATATTTCGTATTTACTTAATTCAAAACAAATTAAACAAGAAGAAATATATCAACACCTCTCTGTTTGCTCCCCATATATAGAGTTAATAGAAGAATTTACCATTAAAGAAAATATTAATTGGTATGTAACTTTAAAAAAACTGAAGAATAATTTGAATATTTATGATGTTATAAATTTATTATCCATCCCCAAAAACGATACAAAAAAACTAAGCAACTACTCTTCGGGTATTAAACAAAGAGTAAAATTAGCATTATCAATTCTAAGCGACACCCCTATTTTATTGTTAGACGAGCCATGTGCCAATTTAGATGCGGCTGGAATAAAATGGTATAACGATTTAATTTCAATGCATTCTTTAAACCGTATTATTTTTATTAGTTCGAATAATAATCCTTCCGAAATCGCTTTTTGTTCAAAAAAAATTGAAATTACCTCCTTTAAATAAAAATAAATACTTTCTTTTTTGTTTTATTTAATTGATTATCTTTGCCAACCAAATTTTTAAAAGGAAAAAAAGTATTTATGGCAACAACAGCAGATATTAGAAATGGATTATGTATCGAATTTAATGGAGAACTCTATTATATTGTAGAATTTCAACATGTTAAACCGGGTAAAGGAGGCGCTTTTGTTAGAACAAAATTAAAAAATATAAAAACCGGGAAAGTAATACCCAATACATTTCAATCGGGTGCAAGAATTGAAATTCAACGAGTAGAAAGAAGACCATATCAATATTTGTATAAAGATGATACCGGTTATAATTTCATGCATAATGAAACTTTTGAACAAATTAATATACAAGAAGAATTAATTAACGCACCCCAATTTTTAAAAGAAGGTCAAGCTGTAGAAATTGTATTTCATGCCGATACAGAAAGTCCAATGTATGCAGAACTACCCGCTTTTGTTGCTTTAAAAATTATCTATACAGAACCCGGAATTAAAGGAGATACGGCTACTAATGCACAGAAACAAGCTACTCTTGAAACTGGAACCGTAATAAATGTTCCTTTATTTATTAATGAAGGTGAATTAATAAAAGTAGATACAAGATCTAGTAGTTATTCTGAACGAGTCAAGTAACACAAATAATTTATGAAAATAGAACCTGTTTTAAAATTAAAAGAAATAGCTGAATTTATTCACGCCACTTTTAAAGGAGAACCTGAACATATTATTAGTGGAATAAACGAAATTCATAAAGTTGAAACAGGGGATATTACATTTGTAGATCATCCAAAATATTACGAAAAAGCACTTAATTCAAAAGCTACAACTATAATTATTAACAAAGAACTTCCTGCTCCTGCAGAGAAAGCGCTTATTTATTCCGATGACCCATTCCGTGATTATGTTAAACTCGTAAAACGATTTAGACCGCTCGATTTATCACCTAAAATGATAAGTGATACTGCAGAAATAGGCAAAGGGACTATTATTCAACCCAACGTGTATATAGGAAATCATGTAAAAATTGGCGAAAATTGTATAATCCATGCAAACGTTAGCATTTACGATCATACGATAATAGGTAATAATGTAATAATACATAGCAATTCTGTTATTGGAGCTGACGCTTATTATTTTAAACGCCGTCCTGAAAGATATGATAAGTTGGAATCATGCGGACGAACCATTATTAAGGATTATGTTGAAATAGGTGCACTTTGTTCTATTGACAAAGGTGTTTCAGGAGATACGATTGTAGGGCAAGGTTGCAAACTCGACAATCACATTCAAATAGGACACGATACAACTATTGGCAAAAATGTTTTAATAGGTTCGCATACAGCTATTGCAGGAGTTACAGAAGTACAAGACGATGTTATTATTTGGGCTAGAGTATCCATTAATAAAGATATCGTTATTGGTAAAGGAGCTGTTATTTATGCTATGTCGGGAGTAGACAAATCATTAGTCGGAGGAAAAACCTATTTTGGTGCTCCTGTTGACGAAGCCCGTAAAAAATGGAAAGAAATGGCTTTACTTCGCAGATTGCCTGAATTAGAAGAGAAACTAGCTTTACTTGAAAAAAAATAATAATTTACTTTACTGCTTATTATTTAACTTATCTTCCAGCACAAACTCCTTTTCTTTTTTAGCTGAAGTTACATCTAAAATAACTATTAATGCAATAAATCCCCAAAAAGGGACAGAAGCTTTGTCGGTATCTAAGAAATTATTTAGAAATCCGTGAACAAAATAAGTAGAAAGTGAAATTATTGAAACAATAATAAAAAACTTAACTTCTCTATCTCTTGATCTTTTGTAAACTTTAACAGCGGTATAAGTTACTACAAGAATAATTGAAATAACAGACAATAAACCCAGTAAACCCATTTCTGCTAAAGGGCCAATATATTCGCTGTGCGCATTTCCCATATCTCCAGAATTCGTGCTTATTATTGTTTTTTCTTTTGATAGCTGATAAGGGGCGTACTTAAATTGATACGTTCCCGGACCCCATCCCAAAATTGGTTTTTCCTTAAACATTCTAATTGCACTTTGCCAACGATTAATACGTTCAAGATTTGAAGCATCGTTCGAAATATTTGAAATTGATTGAATATGTTCAATATAATCTTTAGAAGAAGTTTGCTTATTTTTTTCAAGATACATCACCACATCCGATTTATAAACAAAGTACAATCCTATTACCATTATAACTCCAGAAATCACATATTTATAATTAATTTTTAATACCATAATTAGGAATACCACTAAGCCAACAGCTAAGCTAAGCCATGCAGCCCTGCTATAAGAGAGAATTAATGCAATTATAAATATAAGAAAAAAAATTAAAGACACGATTCTTTTCCATGCAATAAGGTTTTTGTCAAAAATAAATGCAAATGAAAAAGGAATAAACATAGCTAATAATGCACCATAAGAAGTATGATCATTGAAAAAAGGAGTCATCACCCAATGTGCTGTAACTTCATCAAAGCCATATAACGAATGGTGTATAACAGTATAAAAAACAACTAATATTAATGAAATCATGTAACACCATATAAAATTTCTTATATTATTCTTTTCTTTAAATAGTTGTGACGCAACAAAATAAAAAGGGATTATAAACCACATTTTGGAAACTAAATATTTAAAAGAAACGATAGGCATTGTACTTGTTAAGGAAGTGAAAAATATCCAAAACAAATAAATAAGAATAAAAATGGTAACAGGATGTTTAATAATATTTGAATCAAACTTACGTTCGAAAAGCATTTTTATTAAAAAAACCAACATAGTGGCAAACATGAGTGGTTCAGTAGGAAGACTTAGCCCTATTTTATAATCGAAATCGCTTAAATTAATAGATAATGGAGTAAGAAAAACGATAAATAATAAAAGTTTATCTAAAGCAAAAATAAATAACAAAGCTATGATTAATAATACTGGAATAAGTGTAAACCAATAAAATTCTTTAACAATAAATATACTATTCAGTACAATAAAAATTGCACAAATACCATACACCCATTTTATTTTTAGTTTATCACTCACGCTAATGCTAGCTTTCAATCATTGAATTATTTCGATTTTTTTCTACTAAAAGAATGGTAATTAGGGCTATAGAAAATGCGGAAACAGTAGATATTAAAACAATTAGCCATCTAACAGGGTACGTTTTTTTATCGGCAGGTACCGGAGACGTAATATAGTTGGAATAAGTTAAATCTTTTTTAACATCTTTTAATGCGAACTCATATTCTTGTTTAAGTTTATTGTAGGCATCGGTGGCGGCAAAATACAAGCTACTTAAATAAATAAAATCGCCTCCTTTTCCTTGCAAATTTTCTATCGTTTTTTTTGCAGATCCAGCACTTGATAATGTTTTATAATATGCTCTAGAAGCCTCTCTAACTTGAACAGTATAATCAAGTAATCCATATTCAGACCTTAACTTATCGAGGTTTGTTTTTAAGGTATCTAATTCCAGTTTTTTTTGTTCGAATTGTATTTGAGCAATTTTTAATACTTCTTCCGATTTATCTCTTTGTAATAAACGAGCTTTTGCATTAAAAAGAGTAACCATGCTTTTAACCATGTTACATGCTAATACAGGATCGACATCCATTATTTCGATGATTACTGATTCATATTCTGTTTTACGAATATCAACTTTCGACTGAAACACTTTAACTACTTTAGATTTGTAGTTTTTAGCATCTTTTTCAATTTCATAATGTGTTCCTAAATCATACATCCTAATTAATGAATCCACAATATCGTCGGAGTTAAAAATTTGGAGCATTAACTCTGTTGATGTTTCCGAAGAATACGGAATTAAATTTGAAGGATATAGTATAGCAGTTGATTTATACTGCGGTTTTATAAACCAAGGTGCTGAAAAAATAACTGAAAGCACCACTGCAATAAGTGTGATAACTACCAAATGAAATCTCCATTTGATTATTATTTTAAATAAATTTAAATTCGAGAATATATTTTCCATATCAAAATTAATTTCTTTTGGGAATGTTATTTTTGAAATAATTATATTTATTTTATTTTTAACGTGATAAGGGTTATTAATTTGTTTTACATTTTCAAAATTATTTTTCTTATCAAACCTAACTTTTTCAATAATATTATTTTCATAAAATGAAATTGATTTTTTATTATCTATTCAGCTATATGTGTTTTTTCTTCTATTCAAATAATCAAAAACAAGAATGGATACAACTCCTAAAAGCATAGACGATAAAGTAGAAACTAATATTATTAGCCAACGTATAGGATATGATTTTTGTTCTGCTTTAAAAGCGGAATTAACAACAAATTTGCCTGGTAATTCTTGCTCCGCATCTACTTTGGCTTCTTCGTATTTTGTTTTTAATACACTTAACTGTTTCTTATCAAATTCTAATGCATCTCT
>DAOLWT010000012.1:0-5480 GCA_035421345.1 Bacteroidales bacterium | reverse complement strand
GGAAACATAATAACCGTCGATTTATATTTAGGAGTAATAAAAAATGATGAAGAAAATACAATTGATGCTATCATTGCTATTACCCCGATAAGGATTAACAGCTTCTTCCATCGGTAAATGAATAAAAATAAACCCGCAGAATTAAAATTATACGATTGATTATTGGTCATTATTTATACACACTAATTTTAATAATAAAGCAAAAATAGAAAAAAAATATTACTGAAATCAAATTATCCAAATTTAATGATATTAAACATGTCTTTAAAACTAATAATCCGCAATAATATCGATATAATTGAACTTCCCACTATCATAATCCCCATATTAACAATCCATGAATAATCTAGACCTTTTGATAAATAACCGATTATTAAAACACATACAATAAATATAAGAATAGTGGTTAAAAATTGGTAATTTACCTTAAACTTAAATATTTTTTGAACAATTATTACTTGTACCAATGATGTTAATACTTGAGTAGAAAAACTGGCTAATGCCGAACCGGTTGAATAAAAATAAGGAATTAAAAATAAATTAAGTAAAATATTGATGGTCATGCCTGATGCAGCCATTATGTTTAACTCTTTTAAATTCCCATTAGCGGTTAGTAAAGTACCAAAAACATAGGTTGTAGAAATAGGAATAAAACACCCCATTAACAATCCAAATACGGTAGATGATTCTGCAATTCTTATCGTATAATGTTCCATGGTTTCGCTCAAGTTATATGGGTATAATAACCTCATAATATCTTCACTATAAAAATAAGAAGTAAATGAAACAATAACAGCTCCTGTAAATAATAATGAAAATGAAAGTTTAACTAGCGATTCAACAGACTCTTTGAATTTTAACATTTTTGCGAATAACGGCAGGAGCAAGACCGAAAACAAATAAGCAATCATATTGGTTGCATCAAGTAAACGATACGCTGAAGCATAAATCCCCGACTGGACTTCGCCAGAATGCATATAATCTTCAGAAACAGAAGCATCAGGAAGCATACGTTCCATCATGACAGTATCTATTCTATTGTAAAAAGTCATAAGCAAAACCAATATTGCAAAAGGAAAACTTTTCTTAATAATCATTAAAGAAAACGGCAAATTCCAATTTAATTTTAAAAATTTCGATTTTGCTTTTTTAAAAACAATAATTAAAGTTATAACAGCTGTTAGAAAGTATGCGATAGTTTGTGCAAACACATACCAACGAATGGAAAACTGAATAGGTAAATTTCCCCATAATAATATGGCACAAATAATTATCATGATAGAACGATCTAATACCGATATAAAACTGTCTACTTTAAACAAATGCAGGCCGGATAGATTTGATCTTAAATATAAAACAAACGAAATTAAAAACTGATTAAATGCTAAAATTACAAGAAGAAGCACTTGGGTTGAGTCGTACCCAATTAAAAAAGCACATATTAAACTAATAAATAAGTAAATAAATGCTAATAATAGTTTTAAAACAATAATACTAGATAAGTGTTTTCGGAGTAAATGATTATTTTGAGCTATATTTTTATTATTGAAATTGGTTATGCCAAAATCAAGTAAAATATTTAAAAGAAAAGAAAAGCTGAAAATAGAATAATAAAACCCATAATCTGCAACCCCTACAACATTTTGAACGGTTCTATCGATACCCAATATCCAAAATGGTTTTATTAATAAATTTAAAAATAAAACCAGGGCTATGTTTTTTAAGAATTTTTTAAGCATAAAAATATATCATACAAATGTAATAAAGGTTTTTTTATTACGTATAACTCTCTTTTAAGAAATAAATTATATTTCTATCTAATAAAAGTTTTCAAATTAAGAAAAAAAATTACTTTTGAGGTTTTTATATTTGAATTTATTGACTAATGAGAATTGTTGTTAATGCGCAATGTTTATTAAAAGACAAATTGGAAGGCTTGGGATGGTTTAGTTATGAAGTACTTAAAAGACTAACCACACAACACCCGGAACATACCTTTATTTTTATTTTCGACCGTAAATGGGATTCTTCGTTTATTTTTGCCAAAAATGTTAAACCGTTCATTTTACCTCCCCCTTCGCGCCACCCTTTTTTATGGTTTCTCCGATTTCACATTTTATTTCCCTTATTATTAATACGTTTACGAGCCGATTTATATCTTTCTACTGATGGATGGATGCCTTTATGTACCCGAATTAAAACTGTTAATGTTATTCATGATATTAATTTTGAATATTTCCCTAAAGATTTACCTTTTTGGTATCGATTTTATTATCAATTTTTCTTTCCTCGATATGCGAGAAAATGCACTCGTTTAGCAACCGTTTCTGAATATTCTAAAACAGATATTTCTAAAAAATATAAAGTGCCCCTTTCTAAAATAGATGTTGTATATAATGGATGTAATGAAAATTTTGTCCCCATAGGTAAATTACAACAAGAAAATACTCGCTGGGAATACTGTTTTAACGAACATTACTTTGTTTTTGTAGGCTCTTTACATCCAAGAAAAAACCTAATAAATCTTTTTAAAGCATTCGATATTTTTAAAACAAATACCAAAAAAGATATAAAATTGTTAATTGTTGGTCAAAAAAGGTGGTGGACAGAAGAAATAAATACTGTTTATGATAACCTAGCTCACAAAGATGATATTGTATTTACCGGTCGTGTTGACGAAGGCAAATTACATCGAATTATAGGATCTTCTTTAGCAATGACCTATGTTTCGTATTTTGAAGGATTTGGAATTCCTATTTTGGAAGCTTTTAACTGCGATACCGCCTTAATTACTTCGAATGTAACATCAATGCCCGAAATAGCAGGTAATGCGGCTCTTTTTGTCGATCCATTTTCTCCTGAATCTATTGCAGTTGCAATGACACAGATAGCTACCAATGAATCATTACGACAAGAACTGATCTCAAAAGGGAGAATTCAACGTCAAAAATTCAGTTGGCAAAAATCAGCTAATCTTGTTTGGGAATGCATACAAAAAACAATAAAAGAAGACTAAAAACTTCCTCCTTACATAATTTTCCTTCTACCCTTCATGGTGATATGGTTCATTTCGAATAATTGAAAAAGCCCTATACAATTGCTCCATAAATAGCAATCTTATAATTTGATGAGAAAATGTCATTTTCGATAACGAAATTTTTGCATTTGCTCTATTATATATGCGTTCAGAAAAACCATAAGGACCTCCAACCAAAAAAAATAAATTTTTTACAGAGCTATTCATTTGTTTTTGGAGAAAATCAGCAAATTCAATAGAACGAAATTCACGACCGTTTTCATCCAATAAAACTACAAAATCGTTTTCTTTTATATACTTTAACTGTATATCTGCCTCTTTTTCTTTTACCTGAGCAGGGTTTTGTTTTTTTGATGAAGGAATATCTGGAATAATAATTGTTTCAAAAGGAACAGCATGTTTTATCCTTTTTTCAAATATTAAGAAACCTTCTTTAACGAATGATTCTGTTGTCTTCCCTGTTAACAAAAGTGTTATTTTCATTAAAACTAATTTAGCAAATTAAAATAAAGCTTAAAATTAAGTTAAAAAAAGTTTTTATATCATGTTTTTGTTAAATTTGTGTAGGTATTCTGTTTCAATACCGATAACATACTATTTTTCATATAATATGGCTTGGTTTTTGTTCTAATTTCGTTACATAAAACATGATAAAATGAAAAAAATTGCAATCTTGTTTATCATTATTACCACTGTAAGTATTTCTCTATTTGCTACTGTTTTTACGGATACACCTAATGATATAATACAAACAATTAGTAAAGCAATCTCCTCGGGTAAATCGGAAAATGTGGCTGTATACTTTAATTCCACATTAGACCTTACTACACCGGAAAACGAAGGGACTTACAGCAAAATACAAGCGGAACAAATTCTAAAAGATTTTTTTTCAAAAAATCCTATTTCTTCTTTTACTATTAAACATAATGGGTCGTCTACAGATGGTTCTATATATGCAATAGGAATTTATCTCTCCGACACGCTAACTTACCGCGTTTATTTTCTATTGAAAAAATTCGATCAAAAATATTTAATTCAAAAAATAGAATTTGAATTACAGTAAGTTTTTCATTCATATCTTTGTAAAAAATACTAATTTTATACGAACCTATTTACATGACGATAGATCAGATTATAGCGAATGCATTATTAGAAGATATTGGCGATGGCGATCATACAACGCTATCATGCATTCCTGCTCATTTTAAAGGAAAAGCAAAATTACTTGTTAAAGAGTCGGGTATTCTAGCCGGAGTTACAATAGCTGAGAACATTTTCAAAACAATAAATCCTGAAATACAGTTTTTAGGCATTTTACCCGATGGTGCTGAAATAAAAAGTGGGGATATTGCCTTTTATGTAGAAGGCAGTTCAGCCTCTATTTTAACAGCAGAGCGACTTGCATTAAATTTTATGCAACGAATGAGTGGAATAGCAACAGCTACGCATGAATTAGTTTCTATTATTAAAGGTACTAACGCAAAAATTTTGGATACTCGTAAAACCACCCCATTATTACGAGAATTTGAAAAAATGGCTGTAAGAATTGGAGGAGGACATAATCACCGCTTTGGCCTTTATGATATGATTCTAATTAAAGACAACCACATTGATTTTGCCGGTGGAATTAGAAATGCAATTCTTTCTGCAAAAAAATATCTTTCCGAAAAAAATAAGGATTTAAAAATAGAAATAGAAGCACGTAGTATTGCAGATGTGAACGAAATTTTATCTATAGGAACAATTGACCGCATTTTATTAGATAATTTTACACCCGAAAAAATGAATGAAGCCGTACTACTTATAAATAATCGTTTCGAAACAGAAGCATCCGGTGGAATTACAAAAGAAAATATACGTTCTTATGCGGAAACCGGAGTTGATTATATTTCCGTAGGCTGTATAACACATCATATTAACAGTTTAGATTTAAGTTTAAAAGCCGTTTAACAAAACCCTTTATGGACTTAAAAAAAATTAAAAAAAATGTATTAAGCCTATGGCCAGTCGTATTTGTTAAACGTGTTTCCCAAAAAATTATTATTCCCGGATTCGATGGTTTATCTTTAAACGAAGTCTCTATCTTTTTTTATAAAGGATTAAGTAAAGGATCTATTACTACTCAAGCAGCGGCTTTATCGTTTACTTTTTTTCTAGCTATTTTTCCTGCTATTATTTTCTTCTTTACCTTAATTCCTTATATCCCCATCGATAATTTTCAGGATATTTTATTGAATTCGTTAGAAGGAGTTATGCCTAAAGAAATTCACGACAAAACAATGAATACCCTTACCGATATTGTTAAACGACAAAACGGGGGCTTGCTCTCTTTTGGTTTTTTGGCAGCATTATATTTCTCGACAAACGGGACTACCGGTATTATGAATGCATTTAACGTTTTTGCGCATGTTAAAGAAAGCAGATCTTTTATAAAACAAAAAGC
>DAOLWT010000011.1:0-19498 GCA_035421345.1 Bacteroidales bacterium | reverse complement strand
AGGAGAAGTGAATAATGGGAGCATGCAAGTTAACTTGTTTAATAATAATAAAACCTATACGAAAGGATTTAATTTAGTTGGAAATCCGTATCCATCGCCCATAGATTGGGATGCTGCCTCCGGATGGGATAAAATAAATATAGATGATGCTGTTTATTATTTTGATGCCGGTAATACCAATCAATATAAAGGAACGTATAGCAGTTATGTAAATGGTGTTTCCAGTGATGGTATTGCCAATAATATCATTTCTTCCATGCAAGGTTTTTTTGTTCATGTGAGTGATGGTGCATATCCGGTTTCTGCTACACTCGGGTTTTCGAATGCAATACGCATAAATAATTTAAATCCTAGTTTTCATAAATCTAATATTAGAAATGATATTCCATTAATAAGAATTGCAGCATCATATAAAGATTATCCGGCAGGTGTTGATCCATCTGTTGTTTACTTTGTTGATGAGTCGTCGGTTAGGTTTGAAAATAAATGGGATGCATTAAAAATAATGAATACGGATGATTATGTGCCCAATATTTATATAGTTTCTTCGAACAACGCAAAACAAAGCATAGCTGCTATGCCTTATCCGGAAGATGACTTAACGCTAATACCGTTGGGTGTTTTATCAAAAAGAAAAGCATGGATGCGTCTATTTTTGAAAGAAACTATAAATATACCCGAAGATGTTTATTTGTATTTATATGATATAAAAACAGGGTATCACCCGCTAAGAGATCAACAAGAATGTTTGGTTTATTTGGATAGCAATGAATACAAGGATCGGTTTTATCTTGTATTTAGTAAAAAAGATATTCAATATATTCCTGAAGAAAGCGATATGTTTTTTGCCTATACTTCCAATGCAAAACTATTTGTTTATCTTTCTAATCAAGTTGCTTTAGAAAGTAATTTGTATGTTCGAAATTTATTAGGGCAGGTTGTTTTTAATAAAAAAATGAGTGGATTAGGGTATCATGAAATAGATTTAAATTTGAATACGGGAATATATATTATACAACTTGATTCAAAAAATAATAGGTACAGTAAAAAAGTGTTTGTTTCTGATAATATTGAATAATTAAATGATTTTACGAATAAAAAATAAATCTATACGAATATTCATGGGGGTATTAATCATTTCGGGAATAGTACAAAATTTATATGCGCAACCTGAAAACCCACCTCGACCAATGGTAATAACATCTACCTCAAGTCTGAGTTTTGGAGTATTTTCAAGTGAAATAACCGGAGGTACAATACAAGTAGATGAATATGGGGTTCGAACTAGTTCGGGTGATATTGTTTTATATAATTTGGGCTACCTTTATTATCCGGCAAGTTTTCAAGTAGATGTTAATCCGGGTCATATTATTACGATTACATTAGGACCCGATATATTGTTGTCTGACGGTGTCGGTCATACAATGAATTTAGAGCTTAATGGAATCTATCCTCTTTCTCCTTTTGTAACCACAACCGATATTACCGATATTTATGTGGGGGGGGTATTAACGGTGGGAAATATGATGACGAATCCTCCAGGAACCTATAACGGCACAATAACCGTTATCTTTAATTATCAATAAGTGCGAAAGGAATATGTGTTGATGAGGAAGAAGAAAGCATATTCACAAATAAGCCACTATATTAATTTAAAAAATATATTTGGCAGGAGTTTTATTTGCCTGTATTTTATTTTTGTTTTCTTCTCTTTGAATTCTTATGCCGAAGATGTTGATGTAGATTATGATGAAGTTATGGTTAATCTTAATGTTCCTCAAATAGGCACTGTTGAGATACCTATTGTAATTAGGGGGACTACCGTTTTTTTGCCTGTTATAGATGTTTTTAATTTTTTAAAAATAAAAAACATACCGACTGTAGGTTTTGATTCCATTACCGGATTTGTTCTTACACAAAACGACCCATATTCAATAAACCGATTAAACAATGTTATTCGGTATAATAAATCAGATTATTTAATGAGTCCATCTGATTTTATGCAAACAGAATTTAATTTTTTTCTGAAATCGGATTTATTTGGTCAAATTTTTGGATTGGAATGTACGTTTAACTTCCGCAATTTAACAGTAACATTAAATACGAAACTCGATTTACCTATTATCAGAGAATTGCGTCAGGAAGAATTACGTAAAAATTTAAATCGCTTAAAAGGAGTAATTGAAGCGGATACTGTATTAAAAAGAAAATACCATTTTTTAAAATTTGGCATGGCCGATTGGGCTGTAAGATTATTACAACAACAAAATTCAAAAAGTTATGCTAACATGAATTTGGCATTAGGTGGGACTTTTGCCGGTGGAGAAACAAGAATTGGGCTTCAATACAATAGTTTATACCCCTTTAAGGAAAAACAACAAAGTTATTTATGGCGATATGTAAATAATGATAACAAAATAATAAAACAAATAGCCCTTGGAAAAATACCAACTCAGGCTACTTCTTCTATTTTTGCTCCAATAATAGGATTTCAGTTAACGAATACACCCACTGTATTTCGTCGTTCTTATGGTAATTATTATATTAGTAATTATACAAAACCCGGTTGGATTGCAGAATTGTATGTAAATAATGTGTTAATAGATTTTGTAACGGCCGATGCAAATGGATTCTATTCTTTTTCTGTCCCCTTATCATTTGGTAATTCAAATGTAAAAATACGTTTATACGGACAATGGGGTGAAGAATTATCGGAAGAACAAAATATTACAATTCCATTTAATTTTATTCCGTTACATAAACTAGAATATAATATTAGCGGCGGTATTGTTGAAGATTCCGTTTATAGTCGTTTTTCTCGTTCTGTTGTTAACTATGGCTTAAATAAATATATGACTGTTGGGGCAGGTTATGAATATCTTTCTTCGGTTACTTCCGGAAGCAGTATGCCATTTGCGAATGCGTATATGCGAATTCATAATAGGATACTTTATTCAGGTGAATATGTTTATGGTGTAAGATCTAAAAATATTTTAAGTTGCAATTTACCGTATAATATTAAAATGGATTTAAATTATATTTTATATGATAAAAATCAAAAAGCAATTTTATATACTCAAAGAGAAGAGAGAAAAGCGGTTTTTACGATTCCACTCAAGGTGCTTAATACAAGCCTTTTTTCAAGGCTTACATTGAATCAATTGAAATTCGAAAATCACAAATATTCCACAGCCGACGTTTTATTCTCTGGAGTAATTAAAGGAATTAGTACAAACTTTACTACCTATGCATTTTTTTCTGTACCAAAACACCCATATATTTTTAGTGATTTATCTTTTTCTCTTAGACTGCCAAAAAATTTTACATTTACTCCACAAATTCAATATAGGTATGCACAAAACCCAATTGTATTTATAAAACTTGGAATTGAAAAACGAGTGTTTAAAAATGGATACTTCAATTCCTATTTTATGAATAATTTTAATAGTAATACCAAAATATTCCAACTTTCGTTCCGGTACGAATTCCCCTTTGCTAATGTTAGTGCGGTTGCCATGACTTCAAATAATACAATTTTAACACAACAAGCTGCTAGCGGGAGCTTTATTTATAATCAGAAAAATAAATTTGCTAAATTAAACAGTCATAACTCTGTGGGGAAAGGCGGCATTATTATAATTCCATTTTTAGATATTAATAACAATGGGGTATTTGATAATACTGAACCAAAAGTATGGGGACTTCAGGTTCATATGAACGGTGGGAAAATTATAAACGATGAGAAAGATACCGTTATTCGTATTTTCGATTTAGAACCCTTTTCTAACAGCATAATTGAATTAGACCCTGTTAAGTTTGAAAACATATCGTGGCAAATAAAAAATAAAGTGATGTCGGTTCTTATTGAACCTAATCAATTAAGAATTGTTGAAGTTCCTGTTTCTGTTTTAGGGGAGGTTTCTGGTATGGTCTATTTTAATACGAAAGAGCTTAGTTCAGGAATTGGAAATATAAAGATTAATTTTATCAAAAATACCAATCAGTTAGTTGATCATATATTAACAGATGTGGATGGTTATTATAATTTTATTGGCTTAACTCCAGGCTCATATATTGCAGAGATAGATACCGCTCAACTTCGTAAACTAAATATGATATCGTTCCCTTCAGCTATTTTATTTGAAGTTAAGAATAATAGAGATGGGGATATTCTCTATGATTTAAACTTTAACCTGATTCGATTATCCGATGCAGATAGCATTATTTATGATAATAAAAATAAATATCTTTCCGATAATCCGGATTATTATAAAATACTTAACAATTCATTAAAGAAAAGCGAGTACCAAGAAAAAGATGATAAATGGAATGAATATGTTTACAAATTAAAAATAATAGCGAATGCAGCTACTGTTGTTGAAAGTAAATATACGGAATTGATTTCAATGAAAAACAAAATACTTGTTAAAAGGTATGATGAAGCGGTAAGTATTGCTGATACGAAAGAGAAAGAGGCTACGTTGAAAAAACTCAAATTGCAAAAAGATGAAATTAAAAAATTGAATGCTAATGCTGAAATATTAACCGACTTATTAAAACAAATAGAAAAGCATACCAATAATAAAAAAGTAGATTTGATTTTTGTTTCCTCATCTATCAATAATATTATTTATTTAATAAATCAGTACTCTCTATATGGTAATAGCGATGATGAGCTTCAAAAGATTAATAATACACTTAACAATTTAGATAAATAATTTCCGGAAACTATCCTCATATTCCTAAATGTATTTACTTTTGCTTTTCTTTTTTCTTTTTTTCAATTAATTTAATTATACAAAATGATACCTATCTCAAATAATATAATAAGTAACTTAGAAATTGTTGATATTGCTGAAGACGGAAGATCTATTGGACGACATGAAAATGTCGTTGTCTTTGTAAAAGATGCAGTACCGGGCGATTGGGTAGATGTAAAAATTATTAAAAAGAAAAAAAAGTTTATTGAAGGGAAGGTCGATAAAATAATTACCCCTTCTCCTCATCGAATAATTCCTTTTTGTGAACATTTTGGAACGTGTGGTGGGTGCAAATGGCAATACCTAACCTATTCACAACAATTGTTCTACAAACAAAAACAGGTGGAAGATTGTTTGCAACGGATTGCTAAAATAGAGATTGATGGAATCATTCAACCCATTAAGCCTTCAGCTCGTATTCAACATTACAGAAATAAGTTGGAATATACATTTTCCAGTTATCGTTGGCTTACCGATAAAGATATGGAAAATTCATCGGAAGAGTTAAACATGAACGCACTGGGCTTTCATATTCCGGGAAGGTTCGATAAAGTATTAGATATACAAAATTGTTATCTACAGAATGCACCATCGAATGATATTCGTCTTTTTATAAAAGATTATGCCTTAAAAAATAAGTTAACATTTTTCGATATAAAAAAACAAACCGGCTTTTTGCGAAATATAATCATTAGAACTTCCTTAACTGGTGAAGTAATGGTAATTGTTGTTTTCTTTTATGATGATGAAGCCATGATGAATTCATTACTGGATGAGTTATCGAATCGTTTCCCTGAAATTACATCCTTAATGTATGTTGTGAATAGCAAGAAAAATGATATAATCACCGATTTACAAATAAATTGCTACAAGGGAAATCCATATATAATAGATACGATTGGTGCTTTGAAATATAAAATAGGTCCGGTATCTTTTTTCCAAACTAATTCTTTACAAGGATATGAATTGTATAAAATAGTTGCTGAATATGCCGATTTAAAAGGAACTGAAGTGGTTTATGATTTATATACAGGTACTGGCACAATAGCTAATTTTGTTGCCGCTTCAGCATTAAAAGTAGTCGGGGTAGAATATGTGCCGGAAGCTATTAATGATGCGAAAGAGAATTCATTCATAAATAATATTTCTAATACCTCATTTTATGCCGGGGATATGAATAAAGTACTTAACGATAAATTTTTGGAAGAAAATGGAATGCCGGATGTTGTTATTACAGATCCTCCTCGTTCCGGAATGCATAAAGATGTAATAATCCAATTATTAAAAATGGAAGCTGAAAAAATTATATATGTAAGTTGCAATCCTTCAACCCAAGCTCGTGATATTGAAATGTTAAAAGAAAAATATATTCCGGTTAAAGTTCAACCTGTTGATATGTTCCCGCATACACAACATGTAGAAAATGTTGTTTTACTCACAAAAAAATAATTTTTCAACATTATTTGGTCAGTTTAGTTGAACATTTTATTTTTGTTCCCTTATGAATGTTGTTCGATATAATATCATTATTTTTTTATTTTTATTCTTTGGGTTGAATCAGTTTGTTACTGCTAACCATGTTAAATTCGATTCTTTGAATTGTAAAGGATACAAATATTTTATTTCCAAAGGAATTCTTTTCGATTCTACCAGTAATTTAAAATTGTATAATGAAGTATATGATTGGTTGGGTGTTCCTTATCGTTACGGTGGAAGAAGTAAGCTCGGTGCAGATTGTTCAGGCTTTGCCTCTCAAATATATAAACATGTTTATAATATAAGTGTTGGAGGAAGTGCTGCCGATATTTATAAACGTTTAATGCCTATTGAAAAAGCGGATTTAAAAGAAGGTGATCTCGTTTTTTTTAAAATAAAATATGCTCGTATTTCACATGTAGGTGTATATTTATCGAATAATAAATTTATACATGCTACTTCGTTTGGGAAGTCAGTAACTGTTAGCGATTTAAACGAAAATTATTATAAACGCTATTATTATTCGGCAGGTCGTGTTAAAGAAGAAATTTTGAATACAGAAACGGAAATTAAACAAGATAGCTTGACAAAGCCTCAACGATAGTATTTACAGATATTTTTTCCTCTTCTAATATTATATCCGATTGCATATAAAAATGTTCTCTCTTTTTTAAGAGTTCATTAATATACGTTTTTAAGTCATTAATATGTGTAAACTCTTTTAATAAAGGACGTTGGTTTTTGTTTTTAAATAATCTAAGTGAAAGTGTATCCGCATTATATTTTAAATAAATTGAAACTCCATTATGTTTAATAATTTCCATATTGTTGAAATAACAGGGAGTGCCACCACCAGTAGCAATAACAGTATTATTAAAGAGAACAATATTTTTTAAATAGGTATGTTCTATTTTTCGAAATTCATCTTCTCCTTTTTCATTGAAAATATCTACAATGCGTGCATCTTCATTCTTTTCAATATAATGATCTAGATCAAGAAAGGAATAGTTTAGAGATTTAGCCAATTCTTCTCCAATTGATGACTTTCCGCATCCCATAAAACCAATTAAAAAAATACGCATAGTGCTTTAATAAAATATTAAAATTACGATAATTGTTTTTTTATAATACAAAGCTATGTTAAAAAAGCAATTATACCAATTGTAAATTTAAAATAGTCCAACGGATATTTTAAATTTTACAATGGTAATGCCGATGACATATATGTTATAGTACAATTTATTGGACTATTACATATATGCTTTCGGTATTGTTTATAAAAGAATTTATTAAGTTTATTTCAATGTTTAAATTGATTGTCAAATTGATTATTTTTACAAATAAATTAACCAATAGAAAAATTCGTTCTAATACGAAAGTAAAACAACTTTATGACACGTTCTAAATATAAATATAACGAGGGGTTTGCAACAGATAAACATTATTTTTCGAATATTTCGTTTAATAAATTAATGCAAAAACGCATTAATAATGTCCTACTGGTTTGTAGCACATACGATGCTTTTATGTTGGAAGAAGATGGGCGAATTAACGAGAAAATTTTTAGAGAATATGCTTCGCAAAACTTACGTTACCCGCCCCAGTTTTCTCGAGCCGAATCGTCTGAAAAAGCATTCGAATTGTTGAATAACAGTCATTTTGATTTAATAATTACCATGTTGAATATAGGGAAGGTGGATGCTTTTGAGTTGGCTAACAGAATTAAACAAAAATATCCAAATAAACCTATTGTTGTCCTTACTCACTTTTCGAAAGAAGTAACTTCTAAATTGGCGAATGAAGATCTCTCTTCTATCGATTATGTGTTTTCTTGGCTTGGAGATACAGGATTATTGTTAGCCATTATTAAGCTGATAGAAGATAAAATGAATGCGGAGCATGATATTGAAAAAATTGGGGTACAAGCAATTCTACTTGTTGAAGATTCAATTCGTTATTATTCAAGTTATCTGCCAACTATTTATAAAGTAATTTTCGGACAACAAAATGAATTAATGACAGAAGGATTAAATGAAAACCAGAAAACGATGGCTAAAAGGGCACGACCAAAAATATTATTAGCTAAAACATATGAAGACGCGTTATTATTATATAATAAATATAAAAATAATTTATTGGGTGTTATTTCAGATATTTCTTTTCCTAAGAATGGAGTCATTGATTCGCAAGCAGGATTAAAACTAGGGAGCCTTATTAGAAATGAAATCCAGCAAATGCCTATTTTACTTCAATCTTCCGATGAGAAAAATAAAAGTTTAAGTACTATTTTACAAGCAAGCTTTATACATAAATATTCGAAAACACTTTTAGCTGATTTAAAAAACTACATTAAATATAATTACGGTTTTGGCGATTTTATATTTAAAGATCCTATTACCAATAATGAAATAGATAGAGCCAATAATTTAAATGCATTACAAGTTAAACTTGCCAGTATTCCTGCGGAGTCTTTAGAATTTCATGTAAGGCACAACCATTTTTCAAGATGGCTTATTGCAAGAGCTCTTTTTCCTTTGGCAGATTTATTTAAACAAAAATCGAGAGAAGATTTTAATCACATTGAAGAAGTGCGAAATTATTTAATAGATACGATTGAAAATTTTAGAAAAAGTAAAGCGCATGGTGTTATTGCATGCTATAACGATGAATATGCCGTTTTTTCGAGAATAGGAGATGGCATGCTTGGCGGAAAAGCCCGTGGATTGGCTTTTGCTGATTTCCTTTTAAAAAAACATAAAATTATTCATAAATTCGAAAACGTATATATTACAATTCCACGAACTACGGTACTTACTACCGATGTTTATGATGAATTCTTAGAAATAAACGACCTCTACAAAATTGTTGTAGCCGATATAACCGATGATAATATTCTAATGCACTTTGTGAATGCCAAATTACCAGAACATATTTCAGAACAATTAAGGCATTTTATTAATATGGTTGATAAACCTTTGGCAATACGTTCTTCTAGCTTGCTTGAAGATTCTCAATATCAGCCATTCGCAGGGGTTTATGCAACGTATATGGTCCCAAATAATGATAAAGATATACAGGTTCGTTTACGTCATTTAGAGATGGCCGTTAAAAGTGTGTTTGCTTCAGTATTTCTTAAAGATAGTAAAGCGTATATTGCAGCAACATCAAATTTAATTGATGAAGAAAAAATGGCCGTTGTTATTCAGGAAGTTGTAGGTAAAGGATATGGAAATAAGTATTATCCTAGTATCTCAGGGGTAGCTCGATCAGTCAATTTTTACCCGGTAGGACAAGAAAAACCAAGCGACGGAATTGCAAATATTGCTTTTGGATTAGGAAAAACAGTTATTGATGGGGGCGTATCGTTACGGTTTTGCCCAGCATATCCCAAAAATATTTTACAACTTTCTACTCCTGATTCGGCTTTAAGAAGCACCCAAAAGGAATTTATGGCACTGGATATGAATCCGAATAGTTTTTACCCTTCCTTAGATGAGAATGTAAATTTAATAAAAGTAGAACTTAATGACATTATTGATAATGGTTCTTTAAAACATATTGTTTCTACATATAATTTCGAAGATCAGGTAATTCGTGATGGGTTTTATCATGAAGGAATGAAAATAGTCACCTTTGCAAATGTGTTACAATATAATATTTTTCCTTTAGCTGAAATATTAAATACCTTATTAGATATTGGACAACGTGAAATGAATAACCATGTGGAAATAGAGTTTGCCGTAAATATGGATGTTCCGGAAGGAGAACCCATGATTTTTAGTTTCCTTCAAATAAGACCTGTTGTTGAATTTCTTGAAAAAGAACATGTTAAAATTGAGCAAGATAATCAAGAGAGTAGTATCATTATTTCGAATTCAGCATTGGGGAATGGCGTTATTAATGATTTACATGATATAATCTATGTTAAACAGGAATCTTTTGATGCACTTAATAATACAAAAATAGCCTCTATAATTGAACAACTCAATTTGAAAATGTTGGAAGAAAACAGAAAGTATATATTAGTAGGACCCGGACGATGGGGTTCTCGAATACCATCATTGGGAATACCTGTTAAATGGTCGCAGATTTCGGAAGCCCGTTTAATTGTAGAAGCAGGCTTAGATAAATATAGAATAGAAGCCAGTCAAGGGACTCACTTTTTTCAAAATCTTACCTCTTTTCATGTTGGATACTTTTCGGTAAACCCTTATATTAATGATGGGTTCTATAATATTGATTATTTATCATCACTACCTGCAATTTACGAAGACGATTATATACGTCATGTTCAATTAGAAAAGCCAGTAATTGTAAAAATAGATGGAAGAAAAAGTAAAGGAGTTGTTTTGAAAAATAATTAGAGGATAAAAAACGGGAAAATTTTATAATAAAATAGAAAAGAGTTTGTAGTGCAAAATATTCACTATAGGCAAAACTAATAAAAAAAAAGAAGAAAATGCAAATTATTTATATTTTATTAAAAAATAGGTATTAATAAAAGAACTTTAATAAATTTGTACCGAAAATAACAATTAACGTTTAACCATATAAAAATAAAGTTATGAATGTAAAAAAAATAATGAGCGACTTGGAAGCAAAACACCCAGGTGAAAGCGAGTATTTACAAGCTGTTCATGAAGTATTAGAATCTGTTAGCGGAATTTATGATCAACATCCTGAATTTGCAGCAGCAAAAATTATTGAACGTATTGTAGAACCGGATCGTATATTTACTTTCCGTGTGTCATGGGTTGACGATAAAGGGGAAGTTCAAACAAACCTCGGCTATCGTGTACAGTATAATGGTGCTATTGGACCATATAAAGGTGGTATTCGTTTCCATAAAGCAGTAAATTTATCAATGCTTAAATTTTTAGGTTTCGAACAAACTTTTAAAAATGCATTAACAACACTTCCTATGGGTGGAGCTAAAGGTGGTTCTGATTTCGATCCTATTGGAAAATCAAATGCGGAAATTATGCGCTACTGTCAAGCTTTTATGCTTGAATTATGGCAAGTAATCGGAAAAGATACCGATGTTCCTGCAGGGGATGTTGGTGTTGGCGGACGTGAAATTGGTTATATGTATGGAATGTATACCAAATTAGCACGCGAATATAACGTAGGTGTTTTAACCGGAAAAGGAATTAATTGGGGCGGTTCTAAAATTCGTCCTGAAGCTACCGGTTATGGTGCTTTGTATTTTGTAGAACACATGCTTAATAAAGCAGGAAAAAATATAAAAGGCAAAACACTTGCTGTTTCTGGATTTGGTAATGTTGCATGGGGTGCTGCTCAAAAAGCAACCGAATTAGGTGCTAAAGTGGTTGCTGTTTCGGGTCCCGACGGAGTTTGTCATATTCCTGATGGAATGACCAACGATATGATTGATTATTTACTTGTACTTCGTGCATCTAATAATAACGTTGTTGCTCCTCTTGCTAAACAGTTTAAAGGAATTACATTTACCGCTGGTAAAAAAGCATGGAGTGTTAAATGCGATATCGCAATTCCTTGTGCTTTCCAAAATGAATGTAATGGTGACGATGCTAAAGAACTCGTTAAAAACGGTGTTTTTTGTGTTGCAGAAGCTTCAAACATGGGTTGTACTCCCGAAGCTATTAAAATATTCCAAGATGCAAAAGTATTATTTGCTCCTGGAAAAGCTGTAAATGCCGGTGGCGTTGCTACATCAGGCTTAGAAATGACTCAAAATGCAATGCATATTAGCTGGACAGCAGAAGAAGTTGATGCTAAATTGCACCAAATTATGGAAAGTATTCACGAAGCTTGTGTAAAATATGGCACTAGAAGTGATGGTTACATTAACTATGTTGATGGAGCAAACATTGCTGGTTTTATGAAAGTAGCTCAAGCTATGCTAGAACAAGGTGTTGTTTAATACAATAATTTTTTATAAAAAAAGCTGCTTAATTTTAAGCAGCTTTTTTTTTACAACCCTCTTTGCCATTCTTTTCTTAAACCTTTCCCCGTAGGATTATTAATTGCATTTTCAATCAGTTTAATAAAAAGTTCTTTATCTCTATTTAATATCCCATTTAATACTAAATAATTTGAAGCATGATCGCTACGAAATATAGTGGCGTATAAGTTAGTATGTTCTATGAAAATTTTCATCTCTGTGAATAAATCTATCATACCCATTGGTTCATATATACCGTTAAATTTATTTTGAAAATGAGTAATTCCAAACGGGAAACTTAATACCAACGAAGATGCGTATTCTGGCTGAATAGCATTAAGAATTAGAGCCGAATTTTTTGCGTGCTGTTCTTTGTATTTTTTACCGCCTAATCCATTAAGTATAATAACCGACAGTTTCATGCCTGCTTCTTTGGCTTTTAATAAAGCATTTATTGTTGATTGGGAAGATTCGCTCTTATTAACCATTTTTAAAACTTCATCATCTCCCGATTCTATCCCAACATAAAGAAGGCTTAACCCTGCATTATAAAGTTCTTTTAATTCTTCCGGACTTTTCATTTCAATATTGCTCGGTAATGCATAAGTCGATATTCTTCTAACTTTTGGAAATTTTTGTTTTATATAAGTTAAAATAGGAAGCAATTTTTGAGTCGATAAAACCATTGGGTTTCCATCTGCTAAAAATATTTTACGAACCGAAGGCATTACTTTTGATGCTTCATCAATATCCTGTATTATTTCCTTTTCACTTTTTATATGAAATGTTTTCGAGGAATACATTTCGCAGAATGCACATTTATTCCAAGAACAACCGTATGTAATTTGCAATATCAATGATTCCGCCTCTGCTGGAGGCCTGAACAAGGGTTCGTGATAGGAGAGAGGGAAGTGTTGGTAAAACATATGTTCTAATATTACTTAAGTTTATACAAAATATTTTATACCAATTGTAAATTTAAAATAATCCAACGGATATTTTAAATTTTACAATGGTAATGCCGATGACATATATGTTATAGTACAATTTATTGGACTATAACATATATGCAATCGGAATTAAATAGAACCGGCGCTTTTCAGCGCCGGTTGCTACAACAAAAAAAACACGGTAAAATTTATATTTGCAAAACCATTACTACTTCGCGTAGCTAACAGCCCGTGTTTCTCTTATGACAGTAATTTTAATTTGACCGGGATAGGTCATTTCCGTTTGTATTTTTTTCGACAAATCGTATGCTAAACTATTGGCTTCTTCGTCGGTAACTTTTTCTGCGCCTACAATAACGCGGAGTTCTCTCCCTGCTTGAATAGCATAAGTTTTTACGACTCCATTATAAGATAATGCAAGCTGTTCTAAATCCTGAAGGCGTTTTATATATGCTTCAACTACTTCTCTTCGTGCTCCAGGTCTTGCTCCCGAAATGGCATCGCAAACTTGTACGATGGGAGAAATAAGACTATTCATTTCAACTTCATCGTGGTGTGCACCTATAGCATTACAAATTTCAATATTTTCTTTAAATTTCTCTGCCATTTTCATCCCTAATATTGCATGTGGTAGATCCGGCTCATTATCGGGAACTTTCCCGATATCGTGTAATAATCCGGCACGTTTAGCAACTTTTGGATTTAAACCTAGTTCTGCAGCCATGGTAGAACATAAATTAGCAACTTCTTTACTGTGTTGTAATAAGTTCTGTCCATAAGAGGAACGATATTTCATTTTTCCAATCATTCTCACTAGTTCATGATGCATCCCATGAATACCAAGATCGATGGTTGTTCTTTTCCCAATTTCAATAATTTCTTGTTCTAATTGTTTTTTTGTTTTGGCAACAACTTCTTCAATACGGGCAGGATGTATTCTACCATCGGTTACCAATTTATGTAACGATAAACGAGCAATTTCTCTTCTCACTGGATCGAAACCGGAAAGTAATATGGCATCGGGTGTGTCATCCACAATTATCTCGATACCGGTAGCTGCTTCTAAAGCACGAATATTTCGTCCTTCACGACCAATAATCCGACCCTTCATCTCGTCGTTTTCGATGTTGAAAACAGAAACCGAATTTTCAACCGCATGTTCGGTGGCCGTACGTTGTATTGTTTCAATAACAATTTTTTTAGCTTCCAAGTTTGCTGTCATTTTAGCTTCGTCCATGGAATCTTTAATAAATGTAAGAGCTTCTGATTTGGCTTCTGCTTTTAACGATTCAATAATTTGTGCTTTTGCTTCTGCTGCCGATAATCCAGAAATCGTTTCTAACTGTTCAATTTGTTGTTTATGCGCTTTTTCTAAATCTGTTTGTTTCTTGCTAACAATATCGAGTTGTACTGTGAGATTATCTTTTAATACGTTTAACTCTTTTTGTTTTCTTTGTAGCTCCTCCATCCGCTGAGACAACGCTGTTTCTTTTTGTTTAGCCCGATTTTCAGCTCCATTAATTAAATTATTTTTTTCGTTAATTTGTTTTTCATGTTCTGCTTTAAGTTGCAGAAATTTTTCTTTAGCTTGTAGGATTTTATCCTTTTTTATGACTTCTGCTTCCGCTTGTGCATCTTTTATTATATGTTCGCTTTTTCTTTCAATCGATTTTTTTAACAAAGTACTTGTAAGAAGAAAGCCAACTAACAACGATGCAATTGCAGTAATAGTCAAAATGACGATGTTTAGTTCCATTTTTTAATTTTATAATAAATAAATAAATAAAAAAACCCGCGAATAATTCAAGTAGGTTCATAAAAACCTCAGAAAAGAAATTTAGAGCGGCCTAATTCCTCAAACGTCCACTGTTCCGTATAACGAAAATCCTGATACATGACCAGGAGTGAGGCCTGTTTTTAAAATAAAGAGCTTTTGCCCTAATTTATTGTTTGTTAAGTTTTACAAACGTGTGCTTGAAATATTGCGGGTATGTCTTTCGACTGTATCAAAGAACGTTTTCTGCTTGATTTAAACAATCTGTAAGTAAATTATCAATATTGTTCAGTTTATCAATAGTTTCGTTATCGATCGATTTAGCTTTTGACTCGTATTTAACTGCATACGTAGAAAATTGCAGGGCAACCATTGCCAGCAAATCCTGTTTATCTTTATATGCATACGATTCAGCATAAGCTTTCATTTTCTCGTTAATTGATTTAACTGCCTTTCGGATTACTTCTTCTTCTTCCATATCAATCTTTAATTTATATGGCCTGTCTGCAATATTTACTGTAATCGAAAAGGTTGACATCTTTATTTATATTTTCTAATTGTTTAAAAGAGCAATACATTTATCAATTTCCCGCACAAGTTCGTTTATTTTCAACTTAGCCTGTTGATTGTCTTTCCCTTTTTCAAGAGTTTTAACAATTTTCAGTATTTTTAATTTTTTTTCTAAGTTTTCAATGATAACATTTTGATTTTCAACTATTTTTTTTAAATCATGTACTTCTTGTATTAAATGATTGTTTTCTTTTTTTAATTGAGATTGCAAATCTACAATTTTTTTTATTTTATTTTCAATATCCTTAGTCAATAATGAAATTTTATTCATCGTATTTTTTTAATCTCTTTACAAAAATAACAAACGAATTATGTTTTTGCAAAATTATTTATTTTTTATTTAAAGTTCTAAATGAATTAATGTAGATATGTAGTTTTGGAAATGTTGATTAATCTTTTTAAAATCAGTTATTTGTAATTTGTTTTTATTGTGGAAGCAAGTTTAGGAAGGGTGTTATTTTTTTAAATAATTTTTTATTTCTTGTTTAAACATATCAATATCTTTTTTGGAGATAAGAAAATCATAAATAGTTGAATTTGTGTTTTTTATAAAAATAATTGATTGATAAACGATGATAGCAAAATAAGTAATACTTGTTGTTATTCCGGCTCCAATTAAACCATATCTTGGTATAAAATAATATCCTAAAATAAGGGTGAAAATAAAACCTATAGCCGAACTAATACTGTTGTGATAATGTTTTCCAATTCCTGAAAAGAAATGACTAAATGTAAATGAAATACTTAAAAATAGGGTTCCTGCTGCTAGACTTATTATAACTGAAATTAATCCGGGAAAATCTTTTCCGAAAATAAAAGAAAAAACAGGTTGTGGAATAAGAAGAAGTGCAATTATAGTTAAAAATGTAGCTAAAAACGAAACTTTTCCAAATAATAAAGTTAATTTCCTTGAATATTCCAGGTCTTGTGTGTTTGAAATTTTAGAATATTGAACAATAGCTAGGCTTTTTCCTGTAAGCCATGCACTCTCAGATAATTGTGTTCCTACCGAATATATGCCAAGCGGAGATCTACCACAAAAAATTTCAATAAAATAATACGTTAACCGATAATTAAATAATTGGACAATATTCGCAATTTGCACAAAACTTCCTAGTTTCAACATATTTTGAAGTACTACTTTTATGTTTTTGAGATGAATTTCTTTAAAATACCTAAAACTAAAAATTGAACTTACTAAGAAAATAAGCCCATAAGAGAAATATAGGGCAATAATGTATGAAAAGACGTTTTTATGATGAATAAATAAAATTAAAAAACATAAGGTAGCAAAGAGTATAAATATTTGTAAAAATGATATTATATTATATAAAATGATTTTTTCTTTACCTAATATAATTGTAAGATTAATGGTTGCAAAAGATAGCAATAATGATAAAAATAGTATGTGAATAAAATATTCAGGCGGAATAAGAGTTGTAATTTTTAATATATATGAACATACGATAGAAGTAAATATGGCCCATATATAGGATGGTATAAATAACTGAAATATGTTGTTACGGGGAACTAAATAAATCAATGCTCCTCCTCCTATAAAACTGTTTACTATTTGAACAATAGAAATTCCAAGTATAATTAAACTGATTGTGCCAACGGCTTCAGCACCTAATTGATTGGCTGTAATAATAATAATGCCAAAACTAAGCAATGCGTTTACTACTCTTGAAACTAAAGTGATTAGTACATTATTTAACATTTGGTATTTTTATTAGAAACATTTTTTTATCGATTTAGTACTTCTTTATATATTTCTAAATATTTTTCTCCAATTACTTTTTTGTCGAAGAATTTAACAGCGTATAAATGTAATTGGTTTTTATCGTATTTATGAAAGGTATCAAGCATTTTAATAATGGCATAATATAATTTTTCTTCATCATTTGCATTTACAAGTATTCCATTGGTTTCGTTTACTATTTCCGGAATTCCGCCAACTTGTGTCGCTATTAACGGTAACCCGCATGAAAGTGCTTCTGCAATAACTACCGGCATATTTTCATAATGACTAAACAAAAGAAAAAAATCCGATTCTTGGTATATTCTTATTAGGTTTTTATTTTCTTTAAGCCCTTCAAAAATAGCAAAGGTATTATATATTCCGAGTTCTTGAGACAGTTTTTCCATTGCCGGTTTGTCTATTCCATCTCCTATAAACCTGCAAACAAAGTCTGTTCGTTGAGTCGACAATTTTTTTAAAACACGTAAAATTCCGGATATGTTTTTAGAACGGTCTTCAAAACAAGAAACATGAAGTATAGTTTTAAGCGGACTTGTTTTTTTAGTTACCGGATGAAACATGCTTGTATCTACACAATTATGAATAATATGATAATTTGTATTATATAGATGATTTGATAACATGGCATCCTTCAAGCTTTTAGAAACAGGAACAACCGCCGATGCATTTTTTACTACAATTTTAGTAAGCCATTTTCTGAGTACACCTTTATAAGTATTCGTAATAGGTAAGTAACGCGACCAGTGTTCGGTAATAATATATGGTTTCCTTGAAAATTTATGTAGAAGGTAAGCAATAACCCCTGTTCTTGTTAAGATGTTTGCATGAATAAGGTCGAAATGACCAAACTCTTTTTTTATAGTGTTAAGTCCTTTGCAATATGCTGTTAAATAGCGATATAATTTAATTCCTGACGAGATAAGTGGAATTTTCGAAGTTGAACTTTTATAATAAACAATAATTTCTTTTAGTTTGCCATCAGAGTTAATTTCAACTTCGTAATTTATTTTTAATGTGGGATGTGGGTGAATATAAAGAACAGAAACATCGGCGTAAGCGCTGATACATTGCGCATGACGTTTAACAAACAAACCAAACATGGTGTCGGTTTTATTCGGATACCAGGCTGAAAGAAATAATACGCGAATAGGTGGAATTGTTGTTTGCAAAAGTGTATAATTAGTTATTTATTATACAAATTTAAATTTATTTATATAAGAGTTTGTTTTTTTTAATCAAATTTTTGTAAATTTGCCACTCTTTAAATGGTGGATGTAGCTCAGTAGGTTAGAGTAGCGGATTGTGGTTCTGTTGGTCGTGGGTTCGAATCCCATCTTCCACCCCCCCAAAAACACCCAATATGCAGTTTTTCTGTTATTGGGTGTTTTTATTTATCGTATTATTATTTTAGAAATGGAATAGAAACATTGAAATGCGATTGAACCTTTAATTCTTAAAAAAATTAATCATACGTGGGTTCTGTAGAAAAATGATAACTCCATCCATATGTTTGTCCATCCGAAAATTCAAATTTTAAATGAAGATACATAATTTTATAGCTTGGGTCAAATTTGGTGAAATTAGCAATTGAAATAGAAATAGCATCTACAAAACTTTGTCCAAATGGAGTTATAATATTAAAACTATATGGTTTCCCCTCATCGTCAATTTTGAATTGGACACTTACATATTTATCTCCTACATCTGAATTGTGTATTGAAGATACAAGTTGTGGAATTCTATTACTTAAGTCAGATCCAAATTTATTATAATCAAATTTATATTTATTAGTTGTTTCATTATTTGAAAATTTACAATCCTGAAACGTTAATTGTTCAATTTGTTCAAAATAATTTTTTCCAAAAAAATTGTTAAGAAAAGATTTATTAGAATATTCTTTATTTGTTTTAATCGTAATATTTGGGAATATTCCTTTAACTAGTTTACCACTATCGAATTCTTCTATACAAAAATCCATATCGCCAAATGTGGATGTCCATTTTCCATTCGGCTTCCCATTTTTTATTTCCCCTTTTGCATAAATGGGTGTTGTGCTGTAACCGTAGTAACCGGAAACAATGCCTTTAAACATTCCATTTCCTTCAAAAATTTTTAATTTCCCTTTTTTATCGTAAAATGTTTTAAGTAAGGTATCTTTATCTGTTATAATGACCGTTTTTTCGGGCATTCCATTTTCATAAAAATATTCCCATTCTCCGCTTGGTTTATCATTTTTATAAAATCCTTTATTTTGAGTTTGTCCGTTTGAATAAAATATTT
>DAOLWT010000010.1:0-19600 GCA_035421345.1 Bacteroidales bacterium | reverse complement strand
CTCCGAAGATAAAACACGAGGAGCACAAGCATTAAATAAAATAAAAACGACCGATAATAAAAAATAAAAATGTTGACATTTCATACCGAAAATTATTTTTTTGCTTTCCACGTTATTTCAATAATGTTATTATCATTGGTTATTTTTCGTGAAAGAACAAATAAGTAATCGGAAAGGCGGTTTAAATATTTAAGAATAATTTTATCGGGTTCGTTTAAGTGAGGAATAGCACAAATAACTCGTTCGGCTCTGCGACAGATACAACGGGCAATATGACAATGTGAAACGATTTTATTTCCTCCGGGTAAAATAAACGAATGTAAAGCAGGAAGTGTCGTATTTATCATATCCATTTCTTTTTCGAGCAATAAAATATCTGTTTCTTTAATTTTAGTCAGTTTATTAAGAAAGGTTTTTTTTTCACAAGCAAGTAATGAACCGGCTTCAAACAAGCGATGTTGAATATTTAAAAGTACATCAAAATCATGTTTCTTTATTTTATAACTTCGAATTAATCCGATATACGAATTTAATTCATCAATAGTCCCATAAGCTTCTATGCGTAAATGATTTTTAGTAGTCCGGGTTCCGCAAAGGAGGCTGGTTTCGCCGGAATCACCGGTTTTGGTATATATTTTTGTTTTTTTATTCATCAACTACCGATTTTATTGATTCTTCGTAAGTTTTAATATGAGGATTCATTTCATCAGAAGCAATTTTCCCATCTATTAATCGAATAATACGATGTGCATAAAGGGCTATATCTTCTTCGTGTGTAACAATAATAATGGTGTTTCCTTTTTTATGTATTTGTTCGAATAATCCCATTATTTCTACCGAAATTTTCGAATCAAGATTTCCAGTAGGTTCATCGGCTAATATGATAGAAGGGTTATTAACAAGCGCTCTAGCAACAGCAACACGTTGTCGTTGTCCGCCGGAGAGTTCATTAGGTTTATGCAGAATCCGATCACCTAGGTCAACACTTTTAAGAACTTCGGTTGCACGTTCATTTCTTTTAGTTTTGTTAAGTCCGGCATACACGAGGGGAAGAGCAACATTATCTAACGCAGTTGAACGAGGTAAAAGATTAAACGTTTGAAAAACAAAACCAATTTCTTTATTTCTTATTTCTGCAAGTTCATCGTCAGACATTTTGCTAACATCATTACCATTCAGAATATACTCTCCGCAGGTAGGCGAATCGAGGCATCCAAGAATATTCATCAAGGTAGATTTTCCGGAACCCGAAGGCCCCATTAACGCAACATATTCGTTTTTATAAATAGAAAGAGAAATGCTCCGTAATGCACGAACAACTTCTTCCCCAATTTTATAATTCTTAGTAATGTTGGTTAATTTTATTATTTCGGTTTTATTTGTCATAGTGTATTTTTAATACCTTAAAAAACAAAGGTATAAATTAAACGTTTAAAAAAAAAGATAAATTAAATGTAGTTTAAGCTTCCAAAATCATATTTTTTATTTTTTCAATATCGGCTTTCTGTTCATGGTATTTAATAAAATAATCCTTATTACTAAACCATTCCAGAACTTCTTCTTTATTTAATTTTGATGGTTTGTTTTTTAATATTCTATCATAACTACTCCATGGGTACATCCGGAAATCGTCAATAATTTTATGCTTTTGGGGGTTGGCATGTATATAAAAAACCAGGTTTGCTAAATAATCGGTAGTTGTAATTTCTATTCTTTTAAATGGACGTTGAAACAAAGAACCTACCCTTTTTTGTTGAATATTTATTGATTTTGCGTATGAATTAAATAAGTTTGAAAATTGCTTAGATATTCTTTTTTCGAGACCTGTCAGGTTTTTAAAACCTGACAGGTCTCTGTTTAATACCGAATCACAAAATCTTCTTTACTTAATTCTTTTCTAAAGAATACAATCCCGATAAAAAATAAATCAATAGTTACTTTTACAGAAGGGTTTTGTTTAATTTGCTCCCAGGCCGCTTTCATCCCCTCCGACCAATTAATATCATCAAAAATAAAAATACTATTATTAGAAATAGAAGGAAGACATTGGTTAAAATACCGTAAAGTAGCTTCTTCTGTATGATTTCCATCGAAAAAAACAAAATCAATCTCCGGGTTTTTTTGTAAAATTTCTGATAAAATAATGTCAAAATTCCCTACAATAGGTATTATGTTTTTTATTTGTAATTTTTTAAAGTTCTCTTCTGCTAGTTTCGCGATCTGTGGACATCCTTCAATGGTTATTACTTTCTTTGCAGAAGGGGCTGTTGCTAAATACATGCTGGTTAAGCCCGACGAAGTGCCTAATTCAAGAATATGCCCTATTTGGTAATATTCAATAATTCGGTAAAGTAAATGAGCATATTTCTTACTTTTTGCAGAATTAAGTACAATTTCGCTCACACTTTTTGTTTTTCTTTTTGTTGCAGAACCTGCACCAAAATCGGTTATTTCAATTTTTTTATCGGATAAGGAAAGTTCTTTTCTTAGTGCTTCAATTTGAGCTAACTGTTTGTTTTGGGTTTTCTTTTGATTCAGGACATTGGTAACAAATTCAAAAACAAAAGGCGAATGAATAGCATGCTTTGTTTTTGATTTGAAATAATAACGAATATAATCTTTAACAATAGTAAGTTTGTTCATATGGCGAAAATAAAAAAAATATTTAGAATAGTAATATAGAATATGCTATAAGAGAATATGAAACCTTTTATTTAATAGGTTCGCAATAATAATTATTTCAGGTATTAAAACAAAAAATCTAACTTTGTTCTTGTATTATTTTTTTAATGAAAATTTATAAAACAATATTAACTTATTTTTCGCTGGTAAAATTTGCACATACGGTTTTTGCATTACCTTTTGCTTTGCTTGGTTTTTTTCTAGGTGTTTCCGATAGTGGAGAACAAATAAAAATTAAACTTTTTATATTGGTATTGCTTTGTATGGTTTTTGCCCGCAATGCAGCCATGGGTTTCAACCGTTATATTGATAGAAAGTACGACCAAGAAAATAATAGAACAGCAAAAAGAGAGATACCTGCCGGAATAATAAAACCTTTTTCCGCTTTTGTTTTTATTGTTATTAATATACTGGGTTTTATAGGAACTACTTATTTTATTAATACAATATGTTTTTTTCTTTCGCCTATTGCACTGTTAGTAATTTTGGGATATAGTTATACCAAACGATTTACTTTTTTATGTCATTTTATTTTAGGATTGGGCTTGTCGTTGGCTCCTATTGGTGCATATTTGGCAGTTACCGGTTATTTTGCATTATATCCTGTTTTGTTTTCTCTTGTTGTCCTTTTTTGGGTAAGTGGTTTCGATATTTTTTATGCTTTGCAAGATACGAGTTTCGATAAATCGAAGAATCTTCATTCGGTTCCGGTAAAAATGGGAATAATAAACGCTTTAATCCTATCGGCTATATTACACTTAATTTCTTCTTTCTTAATAATATATATCGGAATTATTTTAAATTTTGGAATCTTATATTGGATAGGTGCAATTGTATTTATTATTCTTTTAATATATGAGCATTTAATAGTGAAGCCATCCGATTTAAGTCGTGTTAATCAAGCTTTTGCAACACTGAATGGATTCGCAAGTATCATTTTTTGTGTATTTGTTATTGCCGAATTATTCGTAAATAAAATGGCATAAAATAAATTTTTTAAAAATTACATACAAAAAAGCAGAACATTTAGTATCTTGCCACTACTTTTTAATAAAAAATTGGATATGAAAAAGCATTTGTTATTATTTATCATGTTATTCGGGATAGGGATAACATTAAAAGCACAAGATACCATTGTTGCTAAAGGTGTGGATGATCAAAATGCCGAGAAAATGTACAACGAAGGAATTACTTTTTTTGATCAGAAGCTGTATTCAAGTGCACTAGCTAAATTCGATTCAGCAATTATAATTAAACCTGAATTCGAAAAAGCATATTATAACAGAGGGATTGTAAAATATGAATTAAAAAATTATACAGGAGCCGTATCCGATTTCGATAAATCTATTGAGCTTAATCCTACTAACGATAAGGCTTTTTTTAGTAGAGGCAGAGCAGCCTATCTTTTAGGAAATAAAAATGCAGCGATGGAGGATTATTCCAAAACAATTACATTAAACACAACACATGCGCAAGCTTATTATTATCGTGGTGGAATTAATTTCGAGAACAAGGAATATCAAAAGGCCATCGAAGATTTTACACAAGCAATAGCACAGAAAAGCGACTATGCCTATGCATACAACGATAGAGGCAGTGCTAAAAAAATGTTGGAAAATTATACAGGAGCAAAAGAAGATTACGAAAAAGCAGTTAAAATAAATCCTTCTTTAGCCTTTGTATTTAATAACTTAGGGAGTGTAAAAAAGAAACTGGAAGATTATGCAGGTGCTTTAGAAGATTATACAACAGCGGTTAAAATTGATCCTTCGTATTATATCGCTTTTAACAACAGAGGTTCGGTAAAAATTGAATTAGAAGATTACGAAGGAGCAATAGAAGATTTTAATAAAGCAATTCAGCTAAAACCCGATTATGCCTACGCATTTAATAACAGAGGAAATGCGAAATATAAATTGAAACAGTATGAAGGTGCATTAGAGGATTATAATAAAGCGATTAGTTTAGATTCCGAATATGGCTTTGCATACCTTAACCGCGGAATTGCCAAAGAAATGCTCCGGAATGCAGTCGGTGCTTGCGAAGACTGGAAAAAAGCGGCTTCGCTCGGAATAAGTAATGCTGAAACATATTCTGTTAACTGTAAATAATTAAGATGATGAAGAAAATAGATAATCTATATAAAAGTTATAAAGTAGTATGTTTAGTTATGATATTAACAACTGCTTTTATTTCCAAAGTTTTTTCACAAACCAATGTTGAATTTAACAAAAAAGCATTCCCCGGGAAAACAAAAGAGTTAAAAGAAGCTTTAAAAGAGCTTTCGCAAGGCAATAATCTTTTCGAACAAGCATTAATGCCTAATAGTGGTAATTATTCACAAGCATTGAACCATTTTTTAAAAGCACAGGAATTCAATCCCGATAATGCAGTATTAAATTATAAAATTGGGAAATGTTATCTCAATTCTTACGACAAAACAAAAGCAGCTCCTTATCTAGAAAAATCGTTTATGCTAAACCCGAAAGTAAGTACAGGTATCCAATATTTATTAGGACAAGCTTATCATATTAACTTAGAATTCGATAAAGCCATAACCGCTTTTAAAATTTATAAAGAATCCCTTTCTCCCGAAGATTTAACTAAATATGGGAAAAGTATAGAAAAAAGAATAGCAGAATCTACGTATGCAAAGCAATTGGTTAAAAATCCGGTAAGAGTATTTATTGATAATTTAGGATCTGCTATTAATACGATTTATCCTGAATATAGCGCCATTATTAATGCCGATGAATCAGTTATTTGTATTACTTCCCGTCGGGAAAATACAACCGGGGGTAAAAAAGCAGCCGACGATATGATGTATTTTGAAGATATTTATTTCTCTGAAAAGAGCGGAGATACCTGGAGTCAGGCAACAAACCCGGGAAAGCCGATGAATAGCGATGATCATGATGCTACCGTTGGACTTTCTCCCGATGGCCAAACCCTGCTTATATTTAAAAGCGATAGAGGCGGAGATATATACCAGTGTAAGAAAGAAGGGAATGAATGGTCTAACCCGAAAAGTCTTTCTAAAGAAATTAACAGCAGTTTTCATGAATCCAGTGCTTCTTACGGTCCCGATGGAAGAACCTTATATTTTGTAAGCGATAAGCCCGGTGGTTACGGCGGAAGAGATATTTATATGTCGAAAAAAAATGATAAAGAAAAATGGACAGAAGCCGTTAATTTAGGCTCGGTTATCAATACCGAATTCGATGAAGAAGGTGTTTTTATGCATCCCGATGGAAAAACATTGTACTTTAGTTCAAAAGGTCATCAAACCATGGGTGGATACGATATTTTTAAGTCGGTGTATACAGATGGAAGATGGTCGGTACCTGAAAACATGGGATATCCGATTAATACACCCGAAAATGATTTATTTTTTACTATCTCTGCCAGCGGATTACATGGATATTATTCATCTGCAATGGCAGGAGGTTACGGAGAAAAAGATATTTATATGATTACCATTCTGGGTCCTGAGAAGCCTGTTATTAGTAATAATGAAGATAATTTACTGGCAAGTATTGCGAAACCGGTGAGTGAAACCGTTATTGAACCGGTGGTAGAAATTAAATCGAACCAGTTAACACTTCTTAAAGGAATCATTATAGATGATGCTTCAGAAAAACCTTTATCAGCAACCATAGAATTGACAGATAATGTAAAAAACGAAGTTATTGCCAGTTTTGAATCAAATAGTGCAACAGGGAAATATTTGGTTTCATTGCCTTCCGGAATTAATTATGGTATTGCCGTTAAAGCAGATGGGTATTTATTCCATTCCGAAAACTTCGATATTCCTGCATCAACAGGGTTTAATGAAGTAGTTAAGGATATTCGAATGAAAAAAATAGAAGTAGGAAATAAAATTGTACTGAATAATATATTTTTCGATTTCAACAAATCTACCTTACGGGTTGAATCTACAGCCGAATTAGACAGGCTTACCAAACTTTTAACCGATATGCCTTCGTTGAAAATTGAAATTTCAGGACATACCGATAATATTGGCACCGCCGTTTATAATAAAAAACTTTCTGAAGATAGAGCCAAAGCAGTAGTTGATTATTTAATTAAGAAAGGAATTAATTCCAATAGGTTAACATTCGCCGGTTATGGTTTTGATCAGCCAATAGCAACGAACGATACCGATGAAGGAAGACAAAAAAACAGACGAACCGAGTTTAAAATAGTTAGTAAGTAATAACTTCCTCCTATTATTGTTTCTCTATTTTGAAGAACAAATTTTATGCAGTTACTTTCAGTTGTCATTATTACTTTTAATGAAGAACGCAATATTGCACGTTGTTTAAATGCTGTTAAACAGGTTGCCGACGACATTGTAATAGTTGATTCCGGAAGTAGTGATAAGACCAAAGAAATTTGCGAATCGTTTCCGGTAAATTTTATACAAAATAAGTGGAATGGTTATTCTTCACAAAAAAATTTTGCAAACAGTCAAGCAAAATTCGATTGGATACTTTCGTTAGATGCTGATGAAGAGTTATCACCGGAACTTATACATTCGATAAAAGAAGCAAAAAATAAAAAAGAAACAGCCTATTATAAAATTAACAGACTTACCAATTACTGTGGTAAATGGATAAAACATGGAGGATGGTATCCGGATATTAAACTTCGTATTTTCGACCGAAGATATTCCCAATGGGAAGGGGCTATTCATGAATATATTTCAAACGAAAAACAACAGAAAGCTACATTGTTAGCAGGCGATTGTTTTCATTATTCCTATTATAGTTTGGAGGAGCATATTGCTCAGGCTAAAAAGTTTTCGGAGCTAGCGGCACAGAATCTGTATCAACAAGGGGAAAAGCCAATTCCCTTTCGCATATTATTTAGTCCGATGATTAAATTTATTAAAAATTATATTTTACAAGCCGGATTTTTAGATGGGGCTTATGGTTATCAAATCTCTCGCATTTCGGTGCAGGCCGCATATTGGAAGTACAGCAAATTGAAACAGTTGTCGGATACTAATAAAAATAATGGTATGCCGGAATAATATTTTTTTATCCTGCCCAGTTTTCTCTGTCTAAACTTCTATAATGAATGGCTTCCGCCAGATGCTCGTTATTTATGTCTTTACTGTTATCCAGGTCTGCTATTGTTCTGGAAACCTTTAATATCCTATCGTAAGCTCTAGCTGAAAGATTTAAACGATCCATTGCAGTCTTTAATAAATTTTGTCCTACATCGTCAATTTTACAAAATGTTCGTAGTAGTTTAGATGTAATTTGGGCATTGCAATAAATCCCTTCTATTTGCTGATATCTTTTTTCCTGAATTTGTCGGGCTACAACAACACGTTCTCTAATTACTTCGCTTTTTTCAGATTCGCGTATACTTGATAACTCTTTAAATGGAACCGGTGTTACTTCAATATGAATATCAATACGGTCTAAAAGTGGGCCTGATACTTTATTTAAATATTTTTGGACAATACCCGGAGCACATACACAGTCTTTCTCCGGATGATTGTAATATCCGCAAGGACAAGGATTCATAGAAGCAACTAACATAAAACTGGCAGGGTATTCTACGCTGTATTTCGATCGGGAAATAGTTACATTTCTTTCTTCCAGCGGTTGACGAAGCACTTCTAAAACGGTACGTTTAAATTCGGGTAACTCATCTAAAAACAATACACCATTATGAGCCAACGATATATCGCCCGGTTGCGGATTGGATCCGCCTCCAACAAGAGCTACATCACTTATTGTATGGTGAGGGGAACGGAAAGGCCTTACTGAAATGAGTGAAGCATGTTTCGCCATTTTCCCGGCAACAGAATGAATTTTAGTAGTTTCTAGTGCTTCTTGAAGACTCAATGGCGGTAAAATGGAAGGAAGTCGTTTTGCCAGCATGGTTTTCCCGGCACCTGGAGGACCAATTAAAATAACATTATGACCACCGGCCGCCGCTATTTCTAAAGAACGTTTAATGTTCTCCTGTCCTTTTACTTCCGAAAAATCAAATTCATATTCGCTTAAACGTTCATAGAATTCTTTGTGGGTATCAACTCGAATTGGGGTAAGTTCAATTTTACGATTAAAATAATCGAGTACTTCTGTGAGTGTGTTAACCCCATACACTTCTAATCCTTCAACAACGGCTGCTTCTTTGGCATTATAAGAAGGGAGGATAAACCCTTTAAACCCTTCTTTTTTGGCTTGAATAGCAATAGGAAGAGCCCCGCAGATAGGTTGAAGGCTTCCATCTAAAGAGAGTTCACCCATAATAATATACTGTCCGATTTTTTCTTGGTCTATTTTTTCGTTGGCAGCTAAAATCCCTGTTGCAATAGCAAGGTCGTACGAAGAACCCTCTTTCCGTATATTGGCAGGGGCCATATTGATTGTAATTTTTTTTCCGGGGATTTTATGACCAATATTTTTCAAGGCAGCTTCAATGCGTTGATGACTTTCTTTTACAGCATTATCGGGTAATCCAACCATATGAAAAGTAATACCGGTGTCTATATTTACTTCTATTGTTATTGTTGTGGCATTTACTCCATGCACACAACCTCCATACGTTTTAGCTAACATAATTTAAAAATTTCGTAAAAGTAAAAATTAAATCAAACCCTTTTAAAATAAAAAAGGGGGAAAGTAAATACATTTCCGCCCCTTTAAACGTTTAATAAATCGAATTATTTTCTTTTAATCTTTATTTTTTTACTTTTTGAACTTTCTACTATTTCATCCGGTTCAATTTCAATTAATAAATGTTTATTTGCTACTCTTTCTGCGGTAGAAACATAAAGTTTTTTAATTTTTCCGGCCATAGGAGCTGTAATAATGTTATGCATTTTCATTGCTTCAAGAATTAGCAATTGCTCTCCTTTCTTTACTTTCTGTCCATCTTTTACAAAAACTTTTAGAATGGTGCCTGGAATAAAAGAATGAATTTTCCCCGGATCTTTTTCAACATAAGACTTATGGGATAACCATTTTTTAGTTAATAATGTTTTATAGGTATACCCGTCGAGTGTGAATTTTTGAAATTCTTGTTTGTCTTCTTTATTTTCGTTTTCCATGATATTCAATTTTTAGAATGGAGGTATTCCATGTTTTTTTAATGGTCTTGCTTCATCTTTGTGAGAAGAAACATCTATAGAATGAATTAAAAATTTTCTGGATTCATTTGGGTCAATAACGGCATCAATGTATCCATATGCAGCTGCCACGTATGGATTTGCAAATTTTTTCTTATATTCTTTTACTTTTTGTTTACGCATTTCTTCCGGATTTTCTGCAGCAGCTATTTCGCTTCGGAAAATAATATTAGCAGCTCCTTCAGGTCCCATAACAGCAATTTCTGCGGTAGGCCATGCAAAAACAAAATCGGCTTTTAAGTGTCGAGAACACATGGCAATATATCCGCCTCCATATGCTTTTCGAAGGATAATCGTAATTTTAGGCACCGTTGCTTCAGAGTAAGAATATAATATTTTTGCTCCATGACGAATAACGCCGGCATGTTCTTGATCAACTCCGGGTAAATAACCGGGTAAATCAACTAAGGTAACCAATGGAATATTAAAGGCATCGCAGTAACGAATAAACCGAGCTGCTTTATCGGATGAATCTACATCCAATACACCGGCTAATACAAGCGGTTGGTTTGCTACAAAGCCGATGGTTTGTCCATTGAGACGGGCAAAGCCAATAACAATATTACGAGCAAAAAGTTCTTGTACTTCAAAAAACTCAGAATTATCAACCATGGAACGAATAACATTTCTTACATCATATGGTTGAGTTGGGTCTGTGGGGAAGATATCTTTAATTTTATACGCTTTGGTATTTGGTGTTTTCTTAGGAAATGTTTCAGCTTTTTTTGTATTGTTCCAAGGAATAAACGAAACCAATTTTTTAATTTGGTCAAAACATTCTTCTTCACTTTCTGCAAAAAAATGAGCATTTCCGGTTACTTCCGATTGAACACGGGCACCGCCCAATGCTTCCATAGAAATTTCTTCACCTAATACTGTTTTAATAACTTCGGGACCGGTGATAAACATTTTAGATATTTTATCTACCACAAAAACAAAGTCGGTAAGAGCAGGTGAATAAACAGCACCTCCGGCGCACGGACCAAGAATAACGGATATTTGAGGAATAACTCCGGAAGCTAAGGTGTTGCGATAAAAAATATCACCGTATCCGGCCAATGAGTTAACGCCTTCTTGAATACGAGCACCTCCCGAATCGTTGATTCCGATTAAAGGAATTTTTAGTTTAATGGCATGATCCATAATTTTGGTGATTTTACGAGCATGCATAAACCCAAGCGATCCTCCGGCTACTGTAAAATCTTGCGCAAAAATACAAACCGGATATCCGCTAATGGTTCCTGTACCTGTAATAACACCATCACCCGGAAGTATCTTTTTTTCCATGTCGAAATCTTTAGCCGAGTGTTCCACAAATAAATCATATTCGTGAAATGAATTGGGATCTAGAAGGGCAATAATACGTTCACGAGCGGTTTTTTTACCCATCGCTACTTGTTTTTCAATTGCTTGAGCTCCTCCTCCTTGAAGTGCCTCCTGCATCCTTTTCTTTAAATCAAGCGTCTTTTGTTTTAATGACATAATGTAAATATTAGAATATCAATTATATATGCTTTGTTTGACTTGTAGTCAATTTTTTAAGAAGTGCCAAAGTAATAGATTTTTTTTGGGATAATGTTTTTAAACAGCTTGGTATTTTCAACATGGCTATTTTCATAAAGTTTAAAAGTAGGTAAAATATAGATGAAAAAAAAATAAATAAAGACAAAAAAATAAAAAAATGAGACAAATGCTATTGTTAAAAAATGTTAAATTAAAGCTAAAAAATAAACATATTTCAACTTTAAAAAAGTTTTTTATTTTGGATATTTCCCAAAAATGACATTAATAAATTTATGGGTATTATGAGGAAATGATAAAGGTTTTAAATGCATCATAATACATTCATCATAAATTACATTTTTTACATTTTTAATTGAAATCTCTATTGCATTTTTATTTTCAGAACCCGGCTGAAACCAAATAGCTTTTATTATTTTCATGGAACAAATATCTTTCATAATTTGTTCCGTAATTTCGGGTTGTGTTATAAACACAGCTGTCTTAACGGTATCAGGCAGGTCTGCAATGCTTTTGTAACAAGAAATTCCGAGTATTTCTGTCTCTTTTGGATTTACCGGGAATACGCAGTATCCGGTATTATGTAACTTCTTTAAAACAATATTTCCAAATTTTTTTGAATTGGAAGAAGCTCCAATAACGGCTATTTCTGTATTTTTTAAAAATTCCTGTATGTTCTTTCGGAATACCATAAGTTTTTTTATGTAAAGATACTTTTTATATACATATTTTAAATGGATATGTATTTAAATACATAATTATTATTTGTTTTTCTAAATTTTATAAAATACTTTTGAAAGGGAATAATTATTTGATGGAAAATATGGATATACGAAAAGATTTGGCAGAAAGAATTTCAACGGTGGACGTTGACACATTATCGGAAGAAGAGGTAATTAAAATTACAAATATTTTAACGAAGAATAAGAGTAAAAAGAAAACGGAACAAGTGGTTCATAATACAGATTTATTTATGAACGACGTGATGGAATTTAATCCTTTAGCTGTATTGGTTTGTGATGAATTAGGCAAAATAATAAAAGTAAACAAAGCGGCGGTTGAACTTTTTCATGCATCGCCTATAGGATACTCCCTTTTTACAAATTTGTTGGTCGATTTAACCGAATTAAAAAATAAAATTGCAAGTATACAACAAGGAAATATTGAAAAATTCGCTCCTTTTTGGTTTAATCCCTCTTCGTTTTTTCCCGGCGCTATCAATAAGGAAATGTGTACCATTACATTCATTTACCCCGTTTACAACAACAAAAAAATAATAATAAATTATGTTGTAATTATTGAGGATGTTACTATACAAAAAGAAACGGAAGACTTATTAATTAAAAAAGAAGAACGATTACGACATATCGTCGAAAATATTCAAGCTGTTTATTTTGAAGTGGATCTAAATGGAAGGATTATTGAAATCAGTCAATCTGTTGAAAAATTTACTAATTACACCCGACAAGAGCTTATCGGAATTAATATGGCAGATATGTATGAGAATGCAGATGACCGTGAAACAATGATAAATAAGATATTTAAAGAATCGAAGATTAAAGATTATCAAATTATTATTAAAAATAAGGATAACACAAAAATTTATGCATCAATTAATGCAGAATTATTAAAAGATGAAGATAATAAACCTCAAAAAATAATAGGTTCGGTATTAAATGTTTCAACCTTGGTAAGAACTTTTGAAGCATTAAAAAAAAGCGAAAATAAATTTCGTGAAATATTTGAAAATGCACCGCTTGGAATATTGACTGCCGATACAAACGGAAATATAATAGAAATAAATGAAAAACTCCTTCAAATGTTAGGTTCTTCTTCCATTGAAGAAACAAAAAAAATAAATTTACTTTCTTTCAAACCGATTAAAGATGCCGGTATTGTAAATGCATTTAAAAAATGTATAGAAACGGGAAATCCTACCGTCCTGGAATCGGTATATACCAGTATTTGGGGAAAAGTATTAAACGTAAGAATATACGTAAAAGCATTTAAAAATAAACACAACAAGGTTACCAGTTTTCAAGTAATGGCAGAAGATATTTCTGAAGAAAAAGAATCGGAACGTAAAATGTTAGCTGCTATTAACGAGAAAGAAATTCTTTTACGAGAAATTCATCATCGGGTTAAAAATAATATGCAAATTATTATTTCTCTTATCAATATGCAAATGCATGAAATAAATGATGAATTTATGATAAGAAAATACAGAGACCTTCAGCAAAGAGTAAGAACAATGTCTTTTATTCACGAAGATCTGTATATCTCAGAAGATATTTCTCAAATTAATTTTAAAAGCTATCTAGAAAAGTTATGCGACAATTTATCGTATGTCTATTCCTGTAATTCGAAGATATGTTTAAAATATAAATTTGAAGATATGTTTCTCGGTATCGATAATGCAATTCCACTTGGACTAATAGCAAATGAATTACTAAGTAATGCCTTTAAACATGCATTCCCTAAAGACTTATTGGAAAACAGCAAAAAGAAATGTGAAATAGTAGTAGAATTAAACTCCACAAAAGAACAGAATATTTTAATAATTAGGGATAATGGATTAGGAATGCCATACGGGTATAAGTCGGAAAATAATAATACTTTGGGGCTTACCTTAGTTGAAATACTAGTTAATCAGTTAAAAGGAGAGATTATAGTTGATAATAAAAATGGAATGTGTTATAAAATAATAATCAGTAAAAAATAAGCTAAAGGTTTTGAAATTTATTAATGAGCAAGACCTCTCTTTACATCCTTTTTGTAATATTTCATTCCACCACAATATTTCTTTGAACGACAAGAAGTGTCAATAAGTAAAAATGATAAAGTAATTATCAATAGAACAAAAATTCGAACCGTTTTATTCATAGAAAAAGTAGTTTTAATTACCAAATTTACAAATTTTTTTAATCATATTTTAAAAGAAAAAAAGGGATGTCTTTTTATAAAAAAATTATAAGAATAAAAAACGATTAGAGAAAAAAATATTCACACGAATTATCATATTATTGCCATCAATTTTTTATTTTAGTAATAAACAAAATATGAACATTGAAGAATTTAGAATATACTGCTTACAAAAAAACGATGTAATTGAGAGTTTTCCTTTCGATGAACAAACCCTTGTTTTTAAAGTAAAAGGAAAGATGTTTGCGCTTACCGATTTAATGGAGCCCTTTTCTATCAATATTAAATGCAATCCCGATAAAGCGATAGAATTAAGAGAGCATTATTCATGTGTTCTTCCCGGATATCATATGAATAAAAATCATTGGAATACCGTAATAATCGACGGATCTATTCCCGATAAATTATTAAAAGAATGGATTGACCATTCGTACGACCTAGTCGTTCATAAGAAATAATTACCCGAAAATAATTTCATTTCCCTGCTTTTCCTTATATATTATAGCTGAAAGCAAATTTTTATAACGAATGTTATATTACATTAATCGTTGCTTTAATTTCTGGCGGATTTTGTAAATGCTTTTTTACTTTACATTTACTTGCAACTAAAACTAATGTATCTCTGTAATTTTCCGGAAAGCTTGGTGGTACCTGAATTTCCAGGTTAATATGGGTAGCCATTTGAGTCGTTTTATCGAATTCAACATGCTGAAATAGCTTAATGTTATCGGTAGGCAAATTCCGACTGTCGCAAAAGCCTTTTATATAAATACCGGCACAAGTTGCTAAGGAGGCTAAAAATAGCTCAAAAGGAGTAGGTGCTGAATTTTCACCACCTTCGGCAATAGATTGGTCTGTAATTATATGATGACCGTTTATTAATGCTCCAATTTTTTTATTGCCTTCAAATGTTACTTCTATTTTCATGTTATTATTTATTTATAGTTTCAATAGCACTTATAATATCTTCTTTTGAAGTTATGCCTATTAATTGTTTAGCGGGCTTCCCATTTTTAAAAATAATTAAAGTAGGAATACTACGAATTCCAAATTGATTCGCAACAGACGAATGATTGTCGATATTTATTTTTCCTATTTTTATTTTTCCTGCTAATTCTTTTTGTACTTCTTCTATTATAGGGGCTTGTATTTTACATGGTTTACACCAGTCAGCGTAAAAATCAACTAATACAGTGCCCGACTGAATGAATGTTTCGAAATGGTCTTCTGTTAATTCTGTTATTCCGATTTCCGATTGTTGAGATAAGGTATCTGTTTTCGTATCGTTTTCTTTGGTATCCTTATTGGATGTTGAATTACACGAGAATAAGATGAATACAAATAGAATGGGTAAAATAGATTTTGTAAGATTTTTCATATAAACAAAGTTAATAATTTTATTTAAAATAGATGATTGTTATACCGTGTCCTCCTTTTTCAATAGATTCATCAGCAAATCTTTTTACTTCTGGAATGTTTCTTAAATAATTATGAACTAAATGTCGTAATACACCATTTCCTTTCCCATGTAATATTCTTATTTCGGTTACAGCTAATAAAACAGCATCATCTAAATAATGTTGTACTTCCGAGAGGGCTTCATCAACACGCATTCCTCGAATATCGAGGGTTAACTTAAAATGTTTAATTTTTTCTTCAAAATTAGTATGAATTTTAGCCGAAATTGACGTGTTTGATTTTGGTTGTTTTTTAACATCGTCAGGGCTTATTTTTTCAAGTTTAGCGAGAGTTGTTTTAAGCTGTGCAGAGCCATACATTACATAAACGTTTTTAGCATCCAAACCAATTACTTCTCCTATGCTTTCCTGTCCGATTATTCTTACATGATCTCCTTTTTCAATAGGTGTTTTTAAAATTTTTATTTCTTTTGTTTTTTCGAAACGAATTTTCTTTTTCTCTTTATTCGACTTAATGGGTACTATTTTATCAGATTCTGCTACTTTAATATTTTGTTTAAAGGTGTCGAGATGATCTCTTAATTCTTTTGTTTTTGTTTTATCTGCTTGGGTTTCTTTAATTTCTTTTATGGTGTTCTCAATTCTTTTGTTTGTTTCTTCCAGCAACTCGAATGCCTGTTGTTTTGCTTGTGAAATAATATTTTTTTTCGACTTCTCTAGTTCTTCGGTTAAATCCTGATATTTTTGAATTAATTCCGAAAGAAAATGATCGGCCATTTTGTATTGAGTCTCTTTTTTATCGAGTTCTATTTTCTGAACATCCAGGTCTTGAAGTTGTTTATCGAAACTGACTTGTTTTATTCCTGCCAGTTTTTTTGCATTAGTCAATATATCGTCGGGAAGTCCTATGGTGTGTGCTATTTCGAAAGCAAATGAACTGCCAGGTTTTCCGGCTTGCATAACATATAACGGTTTCATGTTTTCTGAATCGAATAACATAGCACCGTTTATAATACCATCCATTTTACTATCGAGTAATTTTAAGTTAGCATAATGGGTGGTAATAACACCCATTGCATTTTTATTATTTAAATTTTCAAGAATCGCTTCAGCAATAGCTCCTCCTATTTGGGGTTCTGTACCGGCCCCAAACTCATCAATCAAGAATAGGGTTTTATTATCTCCTTTTTCAATAAAATATTTCATGCTCAACAAATGAGAGCTATAGGTACTTAGATCATTTTCCAATGATTGTTCATCGCCAATATCAATAAAAATATTCGAAAAAATACCGGATTCGGAGTAGTCATTTATGGGTACCAATAATCCGCATTGAAGCATATATTGTATTAATCCGACTGTTTTTAAACAAACCGATTTACCGCCGGCATTAGGACCGGAAATAATAAGGATACGAGATGTTTTGCTAAGTAAAATATCAAGAGGAACGACTTCTTTTTTTTGAATTTTATGGCTAATTAATAAAAGTGGATGTCTGGCTTTACTCCAATTAATAATTGGTTCATTACGTAATAATGGCTTACACGCATCAATTTTTAAAGCATAAACTGCTTTTGCTCGAATAAAATCCATTCGTCCTAAAAAATGAAAACATTCTTTTAGGGCTTCAATTGAGGGTCTTATAAAATCGGTAAATTCGGTTAATATGCGAATAATCTCTCTCTTTTCGGCACTTTCAAGATCGCGTATATCGTTATTTAGTTCAAAAACAACGGCAGGTTCTATAAAAACCGTTTGACCGGTAGCAGATTCATCATGAATAAAACCGTTAATATTTTTTTTATACGATGCAATAACCGGAATAACCACCCTTCCATTACGAACCGTCATCTCCATATTTTCGGGAGACCATCCATTTTTTTGTGCAGTTTGAATTAACTGAGCAATTTTTTTACGAACCTGTGTTTGTTTTGAAATAAGTTGCTGTCGTATTTTAGTTAGCTCCGGCGATGCTTGGTCTCTTATTTTTCCTTTATCATCTATAATATGATTTAATTGCTGAACAATGGCTTTATCAATAACGACATTTAATGTAATATGATTTAAAACAGGATATTTATTTTCCTTATCTTTTTTAAAAAACTCAATGCATTCGTTGATGGTATTTAAACTTCTTTTCAAATTGAAAAGTGTTTCCGTTTCCATATAGGTTCCTTCAATAGCGACTTTGTTCAGCGAATCGGTAATATCGTAATAATGATCAGTAGGGAAACGGTTGCTACTTAATAAAATTTGTCGAAACTCTTCGGTTTGCAGAAGTTGTTCTTCAATTTTTTCATAATCATCAGAGAAAGAGGTATGGTCTACCCAAGATTTACCTAGCGGACAAATACATAAGTCCTGAATAGATTTACGGATAATATCGAATCCGATTTTTTGTTCAAAATTTTTGGGATAAATCAATGATTGAAGTTAAATTAATTTATACAAAAGTAAAAAATAAATATTGTTTTAAGTAAACAGAATTGCTTAAATAGGTATATTAAATTTTTAAGAGTATCTCATGTTGAAAAGTGTTTAATTTAAAGAATCGTTTATTTTGTTTATATTTTTTAGTTTTTAGTCCATATTTTTAAAGCATTAATCCATTTCTTTTTACAATACATTAAACATATTTTTAAAATTTCTTTTTGTGTTATGTCTATTGCAATTCAAGCCTTTTGAGTGTATTAAAAATACAGGTTTTTTTCTTGGTATTTGTGTTAGTTTTCTTACCTTCGCAAATTGCGGGTGCATAGTTTCGCAAATAACATATAAAAGAATATAAATATATATATCATGGAAAAGAAAAATTTCATTACGTGCGATGGTAATCAAGCTGCCGCACACATTGCGTACATGTTTAGTGAAGTAGCTGCTATTTATCCTATTACTCCGTCGTCGACCATGGCTGAGTACGTTGATGAATGGGCTGCAGGCGGAAGAAAAAATATTTTCGGAGAAACAGTAAAATTAGCTGAAATGCAATCGGAAGCCGGTGCTGCAGGAGCTGTTCACGGATCTTTACAATCAGGTGCATTAACAACTACCTTTACTTGTTCACAAGGCTTATTATTAATGATTCCGAATATGTTTAAGATTGCCGGTGAATTATTACCTGGTGTTTTTCATGTTTCGGCTCGTAGTATTGCTGCACAAGCATTGTCCATTTTTGGTGACCATAGCGATGTAATGAGTACTCGTTCTTGCGGATTTGCTTTATTGGCAACAAGCAGCGTTCAAGAAGTTATGGACCTAGCCGCTGTTGCTCATTTAACAGCTATTAAATCGAGGGTTCCTTTCCTCCATTTCTTTGATGGCTTCCGTACTTCTGCGGAAATTCAGAAAATAGAAACCTTGTCGACTGAACAAATGGCAAGTTTATTAGATTATAAAGCATTAAAATCATTCCGCGATGGTTCCTTAAATTCGGAACATCCTTTTACACGCGGTACTGCTCAAAATCCCGATATTTACTTCCAGTCACGCGAAGCATCCAATAAATTTTATGATGCTGTTCCCGATATGGTGGAAGATTATATGCAACAACTTAAAAAATTTACTGGTCGCGAATATCATCCTTTTACTTATTATGGTGACCCTAATGCAGAACATGTTATTGTTGCAATGGGTTCTATTACCGACTTAACAAAAGAAGTTATTGACTATTTAAATACACAAGGGAAGAAACTCGGACTTATTACAGTTCATCTGTATCGTCCTTTTTCTCCTAAATATTTCTTTAATGTATTACCTAAATCAGTAAAACGGATTTGTGTGTTAGATCGTACTAAAGAACCTGGTGCAAATGGAGAACCATTGTATTTAGATATTCGTGATTTATTCTATGAAACACCCAATGCTCCTATGATTATTGGCGGTAGATATGGCTTAAGTTCTAAAGATA
>DAOLWT010000009.1:0-21520 GCA_035421345.1 Bacteroidales bacterium | reverse complement strand
GTAACATTTGAATAATTTCTGATATAACTTCCGACGGTTCTATTACTCCTTTTATCCCAAATTTTTCGATTAGCTTTATTAACTGTGCGTTTGAATCATATTCCATATTTGATTGGAATTGTTTTTCAAATTTTTGAATTACTTTTTGCGTATTGGTAAATGTACCTCCCGTTTCGAAAGGGAAAGAAGCAGGTAAAATTAAATTCGCCTGTTTAGTTGTTTCGGTTAAAAAATAATCCTGAACAACTACAAACTCGGCCTTAGCAAACCAATTACGTACTGCTTCCGGTTCTATAGCACATCCAATAGGGTCTTCTCCAAATACAACTATATTTTTAAATTTCCCTTGATGTAATTGCTCTTTCACATTTATATCTCTCGATTGGGGTAATTCATTTATACCCCATTGCGTTTTCATTTTTTCAATTAATCCTTTATCGGTAATCGAAATACCGCCAACACCCCGTTCCGGACTTATTCCCATATCTAATAACCCTTGCGAATTATTTTTTTCTTTTAATGAAATAATTCCATTAGCTGTTTTCCCTAATTTTCCGGTAAGGATAGATAGATTAAATATTTCCTGACATGCATTTGCAGATAATTCCTTTTCCGAAAAAATAAGAATGGCATTTAATTCTTTATTATAATCCTGTGCAAATTTAGTGACTAATTCATTCGTAATTCCTGCTTTTTTCACCAGTTCCGAATAATTTTCTTTCAATAAATTTGTTCTATATTTATCAAATCCATCGCAATTATTCTTAATAAACAATTTATTTTCTAATTCGTTGGAAAGGATATAATGATTAAGTGCTTTTACGAAATAATAATATGATTTTATTTGAAGTAGCTTATCTACTTTATTAATCAACCTACTATTTGTTTTATTGGTTATTAATTCAACAGGAATATTATTTTTAACTCTTGTATTTTGAATCATGAAGCCCACAACCGCATTATCCATATTTATTTCAGAACCCAATAAATAAATTCGACTTGCTTCTTTTATCTGATTAAAAGGAACGTTTGCACACGAATTATTAAGAAGTCCGTTCTCTCTATTTAAATAATGGAATGATGCTACCTGATTTGTTTTTGCTCCCGCTCTTGCCAATTTTTGGATAAGGTACATTTCTTCGTTCGACAAGCGCGCACCGGCAAAAAAAACATTTTCATCGGCTTTTACATTTTTAATTTTTTCTTCTATAATCCCGAATGCTTTTTCAAAAGAAATTTCAGTAAACTTATTTCCTTCTTTAATAAGTGGTTTTGTTATTCTGTTTTTATCATTTATATAGGTATAACCGAATTTAGCGTATTTACAAATATTTCCATCTGTATTAACGATTCCTTCTCTGCCGGTTATTTTCATGGCAAAGCCATTTTTATGATGAATTGTTATTGCACAACCTACCGAACAATAATTACAAATTGTTTCTATTTTATCGAGTTTAACGGGGCCCGGTTTAAACAATACATTTTCAGTAATAGCACCTGTAGGACACGCAGAGATACATAATCCACATGATTCACAGGTTGTATCTTGCAATCTTTTGCCCATGGATGGAGCCACATACGTATCGAATCCTCTATTTACTAAGCCCAATGCGTTTGCACCTACCACTTCTTTACAAATACGAATACATCGGGAACAAAGAACACATTTGTTATTATCTATTTCAATAAATGGATGATGAAAATCGACCGGCGATTCGTTATATTTTCCTTGAAATTTATTCTGTTCAGCACCATACTCCGTTGCATATTTTTTTAAATCGCAATCATAATATTCAACACAGCCACATTCAAGACATCTGGCTGCTTCATGTTGAGCTATCTTTTCATTTTTATATCCTAATTCAACTTCTTTAAAATTGTTCCGTTCTTTTGGATTTAAGGTAGGCATTTCTTCGCGCATTTGTGTTAGAAATTTCCCTACATAATCTTCTGCAATTTGAAGTTTAAAATTATCTTTTTTACTGATAAATTCTTTTTGTAAAGGTTGAATTGGAAGATTTGTTAAATACTGATGACAACTTAAAGACGCTATTTTAGCTTGTGCTACTGCCTGAATTAATGTAGCCGGTCCGCTTACTCCATCACCACAGGCAAAAACAGAGGCTATCCCGGTTTGTAATGTTAGCGGGTTTGCATCTACATCGCCCCATTTTGTTGCATTTAACTCCCCTTTATCGCAATTTGTATTTATATCTTCTAAAAAATTAATATTTGTTTTTTGTCCTATTGCGGCGATGGCATAATCCATTTCCATATTAAATTCAGAGCCTTCCACAACAACCGGTCTTCTCCTTCCAGATGCGTCCGGTTCTCCTAATTCCATCTTAACACAGGTCATGGATTTAATTTTTCCTTCTTTATCCTTATTCACTTTTACAGGAGCTGTAAGGAAAATATATTCTACCCCTTCTAATTTCGATTCATGAATTTCAATGGGATTAGCAGGCATTTCTTTTTCTGTTCTTCTATAAATTACATACACTTTTTTTGCTCCGCAACGTATAGAAGACCGACAGCAGTCCATCGCCGTATTTCCACCCCCAACAACAGCAACTGTTTTCCCTTTAAAATCATATCTTTTACCACTAAGTTCCATTGCTTTTAAGAAATCGATACCCGACAAGCAATTGATAGCATCGTCGCCTTCGCAACCAATTGATGTTCCTTTTTGAGAACCGATAGCAAGAACCAAAGAATCATATTTATTTTTTAATGTTTTATATGAGATATTCTCTCCTAGTTTCTGATTAAAGAAAATACGAACACCCATTTCTGTAATATTATCGACTTCTTTTTGTAAAATATCGTTAGGTAGTCGATATTCGGGGATGCCATATCTTAGCCAACCTCCGGCTAAAGGAGCTGCTTCGTAAATATCTACTTCATGTCCGTATTTGCGAAGGAAAAAGGCAGCAGATAATCCTCCAGGGCCTGCACCAATAATGGCAATTTTTTTCCCGGTAGCTGCTGGTATAGAAGGTTTATATTTATTTGAAGAAAACAAATCATAATCGGCAGCAAATCGTTTCATGTAGTCAATTCCAACCGCAGTTCCTTCGTTTAGCAAATTTCTTCTACAAGCAACTTCACAGGGGCGAACGCAAACACGTCCGCATATAGCAGGAAGTGGATTTGTTTCTTTTATTAAGGCAACAGCCTCATGATACATTCCTTTTTCAATATAAGAAATATATCCTTGTACATCAACACCGGCAGGGCATGTTTGTTTACAGGGGCCTAAACAATCAGCATAATGATTACTTAACAACAATTCTAAGGCTGTTTTCCGTGCTTTAAATACTTTTTCGTTGATAGTATTTATTTTCATTCCTTCCATAATTCGGGTGGAACAAGCCGGTTGTAAGTTTTTCATTCCTTCTATTTCAACTACACAAACGAAACAAGAAGAATACGGGTCTAACCTTTCATCGAAACATAAAGAAGGTATTTCAAATCCATTTCTTTTTGCAAGAGAAAGAATATATTCTCCTTTATTTCCTTTTATATTCTTTCCGTTTAAAACAACATTTATATCATTCATAACTACTATTATTCTTTAAAAAATCATTTTAAAAATGTTATCCAATTGTAATCGCTTGGAATTTACATTTACTATAACACATACCACATTTTGTACAAAGCGATTGATCTATTAAATGAGGTAATTTACGTTCTCCGGAGATAGCCGAAACGGGGCATGCTTTTTTACATGCAGTACAACCGGTACATTTTCCGGAATTTATTTCATACGTTATTAAAGGCTTGCATTTTTTTGCCGGACATTTTTTATCTCTAATATGTGCTTCGTACTCATGTTTAAAATATTTTAATGTAGTAAGAACCGGATTTGGCGCTGTTTGCCCAAGCCCGCAGAGACTGCTTTTAGTTATCTGTTCGCTTAGCTCTTCTAATAATTCGATATCCCCTTGTTTCCCTTCCCCTTGAGTAATTCTAAGCAATATTTCAAGCATTCTTTTGCTCCCAATACGACAAAAGGTGCATTTTCCACAACTTTCTTTCTGTGTGAAATCGAGGAAAAACCTTGCCATATCAACCATACACGTATTTTCGTCCATCACCACCAAGCCTCCGGAGCCCATAATAGCACCAGTTGCAATAACTGAATCATAATCAACAATAGTATCGAGAAGATGCTCTGGGATACAACCACCCGAAGGGCCACCCATTTGTACGGCTTTAAACTTAATTGTTTCTCCTGATACTGTTTTATCTACAATTCCACCTCCAACGTTGTATATAATTTCACGAAGGGTAGTGCCAAAAGGCACTTCTATAAGTCCGGTATTGGCAACATGACCTGTTAGGGCAAATATTTTAGTTCCTTTCGATTTCTCTGTACCAATTGAATTAATCCATTCGGGGCCGTTTTTAATAATTAAAGGAACAGTCGCCAATGTTTCTACATTGTTTATTACCGTTGATTTCCCAAAAAGTCCTTTTTGAGATGGATAAGGAGGTTTTCGATTAGGCATTCCTCTATGTCCTTCAATAGAACCGATTAATGCTGTTTCTTCTCCACAGACAAAGGCACCGGCTCCTTCCATAACATGAATATTAATATGCTGCTTTGAACCAAAAACATGACTCCCTAAAATTCCCATTTTATGAGCGTCTTCAATGGCTTTTTTCATACGCTTCACGGCAAGGGGGTATTCTGCTCTTACATATACATAAGCTTCATCTGCATTTATCGCTTTAGCAGCTATCATAATACCCTCCACAATTCGGTGTGGATTCCCCTCCATAAGACTTCTATCCATAAAAGCACCCGGATCCCCTTCATCTCCATTACAAATTACATATTTTTTATCACTCTGTGCTAAGCGCGTAAGTTCCCATTTTTGACCGGTAGAAAATCCACCACCACCACGACCTCTAAGCCCCGATTGAAGAATCATATCGCAGATTTCTTTATCGGTAAGTTGATTAAAAGCTTTTTCGGCTGCAATATATCCACCATGTGAAATATATTCTTCAATACTTTCTGGATCTACCTTTCCACATTCTCCTAAAACAAGCCTATTTTGTTGATTATAAAAAGGAATTTCCGATGGCCCTTTACTAATTTCTTCATTGGAAGGATTAATATATAAAAGGCGGTCAATTAATTCTTTTTTGACAAGCGTTTTTTGTATAATTTCTAGTGCATCTTCCGGTTTCACTTTTACGTACATTATCTCATCGGGGAAAATAGTAACTAAAGGTCCCTGTGCGCAAAACCCTTGACATCCGCTGCGAGAGAGGTAAACAGAATTATCATCTTCATGAATATCAAGTGTTAAATCTACCACCTTAGATAAGCCCGTTACTTCGAGTGCTTCTATCATTGCTTGATAAACCAACAAAGAACCATTTGCAATACATCCTGTACCGGCACAAATAACAATATGTTTATGAATTAGAGAAGCTTTCTTTAAATAACGTTCTTTAATATCTTCAATATCTTTTTTACTAATATATTTCATAACCCATTATTTTACTGCTACTGATTTTCTTTTTTAATAATATCTTCAACAATTTCTTCACACATTTTTGAAGTAACTTTTCCATATACTTTTTCGTTTATCACCATTACCGGAGCTAAGCCACATGCACCAAGACAGCTTACTATTTCTACTGTAAATAAACCATCTTCGGTAGTATGTTTTGTTTCGCTTGTTTTTAATTTTTCGTGAATAAATTCAACGAGCGTATTTGACCCTTTTACATGACAAGCAGTTCCTGTGCACATTTTAATGATATATTTTCCTTTTGGGAACAAGGAAAACTGAGCATAAAAACTGGCAACACCATACATATCGTTTAATGTTAATTGAGTTTCCCTTTCTAATTTGTGAAAAGCTTCTTGCGGCAAATAGCCGTATAGCTCTTGTGCATGCTGAAGTAAAGGGATTAAATTTCCTTTTTCGTTTTTGTATTTTTTAATAAATGGATCTAATAACGACACATCTATTTTTTTTTCTAGCTTTTCTTCTTTTTTATTTTTTATTCTTGAAACTCGCATAATATTTATTTGTTGCTCTTTTTTAAAAATTCTTTCTTTTGGAATAATTTCATATTACAAAGGAAGAAATAAAAAAACGAAGAATAAAATTTATTCTTCGTTTAATTATTAAAAATTATTAAAATAATACCTACAACGAGCCCATTAAAGTAAGAACTTCAGCTTCTGTAGATTTCTGCATAACTAAATCTATTATAATAGAAGAAGTTGATATGGTATAATTCTGTTTAAAATAATACATACTTGCATCGGTATCTTTAGCTATTGCAAATACGGTAACAGGCTCACCAACAGGCAAATTAGATACTGTTAAGTTGTTTACTTTTATATACGAATGTAAATTGTTGAACACAATAAAAATGTCGATGAAGTTCGTATTTGTTCCGACAGCAGTAAAAGTTATTCCCGAAGTAGAAGTAAATGTATTAAGTTTACATACACTTAACCAGCCTAATTTAGCTATTTTCATGCCATATCCTTTTCCCAGAACGCCAATTTTTGTCACGGTATCTTGTGTAAATAAATAATCGGTTAGCGTAACATCATTATTCCAATCGCTTGTTGTTCCGGCAGTAAATCCGTAAAATACATCCATTGCATTATCGGGGGTTGCTGCAGGAGCCCACATAAGCAAGCCACAATTTTCTTTTAATGCTAACTCATTATTATTTTTCCATGCCGTAACTTTTAATTCGCCGGCCGATTTTAATATATTGTTTTGCGCTACATTCGGCAACCTCGATAAAATCATATCTTTCATAGAATAAGCTTCTATTAATCGTAATTCAAAGGGATAAGTAATGTCTTGAAAATTACTTTTGTACATAAAAATGGTTTTGGGTACATCGACAATAATTGTTCCTTCCTTTCCAATGATGGTATCTCCTGCAATAGAGTCGATTAAAAAAGATTGTTCTTCAGGAGCATTATTTAAATAAAACTCATCGAGAGAAGCATACGCTGTTGCTTTTTCTTCTGTTCTTTCTTTAGAACATGATGCAAATAAAATGAATAAACAGGATATACATATCCCCATTTTTATTTTAATATTTGTTTTCATATATTTCATTTTAATATTTTAAATCTCTTTTCAGTTATAGTACACAATAACTAATTTATACCCTTATTTAAAAAAATTAAAACCCAGGACATTTTTTTACTTGTTTCTTTTTTGAATAAAAACACTCACCAAATTTTAACATTAATCCAACACCCAACGAGCCTTCTTTCCATTTGGCATCATACCTATATTCAGCATACGGATAAAAACATTTAAATGATAATACAATACCTACTCCTGCTTCGTAAACCAAATTATTTTTTTTGGCTACACTATTATGAAACTCAGCGCTGTTAAACCAATCGTCGTAATAACCTCCGGCAAAAATATAGGGTGTAGCATTTCGAAAAGCAGGTAAATCAATGCCTAAATCGGTTCCAGCATATAATTCATGAACATTGTTAAACGAAGGGAAATAAGATAAACGTGGAGAGATAAATAATTTTTTAAAAATAGGAATCTTCGCTCTTCCATCGAAAGCAATCCCTTCGGTTTGAAAATTATATAAACCTCCTATTCCAAATAGTGTTTTAAACTCTTTATTTTGGGAAAATGTATGATAGGAAGAAAACAGGATAAGTAAAAGAAAAACTTTTTTCATTTTAATTTTTTTAAAATATACTCAAAACTATAAAAAAGTAGGATATAATTAAAAAGAATATCAATAATTATACCAATAACATAGATGTTATAGTACAATTTATTGGACTATTACATATATGCAATCGGTATTATTCCATTTCTTATTTATTATTAAGGGTGTTTATCTGTAATGTTTATTAACTTAGAATGTTTATATGTGTTTTTGAATGTGTATTACTTGTAAATTTTTTTTATATTTGTTTTTATAAACTAAAAAAATAAAAACTATGGCTTTTGAATTACCAAAATTACCTTATGCTCCTACAGCTCTCGAACCTCATATTTCGGCTAAAACGATTGAATTCCATTATGGAAAACATCATCAGGCTTATGTTAATAACCTTAATAACCTGATTAAAGGAAGCGAGTTTGAAAATGCAACACTGGAAGATATTATAAAAAAATCGACTGGTGGTATTTTTAATAATGCCGCTCAAATATGGAATCATACTTTTTATTGGGAATCTTTTGCTCCTAATGCAGGCGGAGAGCCTAGCGGAATTATTAAAGATGCAATAGATAAATCGTTTGGCTCTTTTGCGCAATTTAAAGAAAAATTTACAGCTGCCTCAGCTACTTTATTTGGCTCCGGTTGGGCTTGGTTAGTTAAAAAACAAGATGGTTCGCTTGATATAATTCAGGAAAGTAATGCAGGAAATCCTTTAACCAAAGGTCATATTCCGTTATTAACGTGTGACGTTTGGGAACATGCATATTACTTAGATTACCAGAATAAAAGACCTGATTATATTGCCGCTTTTTGGAATTTAATTAATTGGAAGAAAATAGAAGAACGCTTTTCAAAATAAGTATCTTCCTCTTTCTTTTTTAAAAAATGCCCTATTCACGGGCATTTTTTATGTTATTTTTCATTTTTTCGAACCCAATTCTTTTAACAGCCGATTTATTAAAAATTTTATTAAACGTTTTCTCATCGAGGGTTTCCCATTGTTTTGAAGTCATATTAAGAATATCGGGATTAGGAGAAAATGCTTTTTCTTTAGTAAAAGGAATATGTTGATTCCATGGACAAACATCCTGACAAACATCGCAACCGTATATCCATTTTTCCGAATTGATTATTTCTTCTGAAGTTTTATTTTCTATGGTATGATAGGCTATACATTTGGAAGCATTTAAATGAAAAGGCGCTTCGATAGCCTTGGCAGGACAAGCATCTATACATGCGTTGCAATTGCCACAATTATCTTCTAGCATTTCATTATAATTGAGTTCCAAATCGGTAAGCACAATACATATAAACAGAAATGAGCCATTTTCTTTATTAATTAAAAGTGTATTTTTCCCTATCCAACCTAATCCACATCGTGCTGCCCATGCTTTTTCCAGTATTGTATTACTATCGACAAAAATTTTAAATTTTGCTTTTTTATATTTCGTTTGTAATGTTTCAATAAATGCATTTGCCTTTTCTTTCATAACAGTATGGTAATCGTTACCCCATGCATATTTGGCAATTTTATAATATGCATTTTCGTTTTGTTTTTTTTCAGGATAATAATTTTGTATAAGAGCTATTACTGATTTCGTATTTTCTAAAAGCTTACGGATATCGGTTTTTTGTTCAATATTTTTTTCGAGGTATTTTATATTTCCCTGTTTATTTTCGGATAACCATTGTTTAAGGTATTGACTATCTTTTTCGAGAATGGTGGGAGATGCAATTCCACAAGCATCGAATCCTGCTTTTTTAGCGGCATCTTTTATATATTGAACATTCTTTGAATTTTCTCTCATTATTTTTATTATTAATAGTAAATGTAGTCTTTATTTGTACTTCAATTTGTTTTGCCAGCTACAAATCTATGTAATACTGTAAATACTAATTATTCAATGCTTCAAGCATACTTCTTTTATTCGGAATTTTGAAATTATTTTTAAAATAAGATAAGAACTACTAATAAGATGGTTATAAAATCAATTCCAAGATTTTTCCAATCCGTAAAAAAAATAAAGTTAAGAAAATTTTAGAAAAGGTTGCCTTGTTTGGCAGGATTAATTTTTCCTAAATGCAGGTATGCTTTTTCGGTTGCTTCTCTTCCGCGTGCAGTACGTTGTATATACCCTTCCTGAACTAAAAAAGGTTCATAAACTTCTTCAATGGTACCAGCATCTTCGCCAACCGCTGTTGCTATAGTAGATATTCCAACCGGTCCACCTTTAAATTTTTCGATAATGGTTGATAATATTTTATTATCCATTTCATCTAATCCGTTTTCATCTACATTTAATGCTTTTAGAGCATAATGCGAAATATCTAAATTAATAGTACCATCTCCTTTTATTTGAGCAAAATCTCTTACCCTGCGAAGTAAAGCATTTGCTATACGAGGGGTTCCACGACTTCGGCGAGCTATTTCTTGAGCGGCATCAGGATTTATTTCTATTTTTAAAATAGATGCCGATCTGTTTACAATCTTCATTATTAAAGAAGAATCATAATACGATAAACGCGAATTAATTCCGAAACGAGCTCGTAAAGGAGATGTAAGCAAGCCTGAACGAGTAGTAGCCCCAATTAAGGTAAACGGGTTTAAGGATATTTGAATACTTCGGGCATTCGGTCCCGTTTCAATCATAATATCAATGCGGTAATCTTCCATAGCAGAATATAAATATTCTTCAACTACCGGACTAAGGCGATGTATTTCATCAATAAATAAAACATCATTTTTTTCGAGACCAGTTAATAATCCGGCTAAATCGCCCGGTTTATCGAGTACAGGTCCGGAAGTAATTTTTATTCCTACTCCCATTTCGTTGGCAATAATATGTGCCAAGGTTGTTTTTCCTAATCCCGGAGGTCCGTGTAAAAGCACATGATCTAATGCTTCTTCTCGCATTTTTGCAGCCTTTACAAAAACGATGAGGTTATCCACTACCTGTTTCTGTCCCACAAAGTCAATAAAATCGGCCGGGCGTAACATTTTTTCTAATTCACGCTCAACAGGGGTTAAATTTTCCGATTCCGGATCTAAATTTGGGTTCATTAATAATGGAATATACGCAAAGATATGAAAATTCTAAAAATGAAAGAATCTCTTTCTGAATTTATACTTCTTTTGGTTGTTGTTATTATTCATCTAAAGAATAAAATCGGTCAATGCTATTCAGGTATGGTCACTTTTATAACCAATGCCTGCAAACATATATTATCCATAATCTTTTTTATTCTGAACATTAGATTGTGTAAAAAAATATTAAATATCATATATCATAATAGTTTTTGTATATTATTTTTATTTAAAATTAAAAAAACTAAAATGACATACAGTCGACATAAAATATGGATTTATTTAAGTTTCTTTTTATTTGTTTGCTTACTTTCTTGTCGTACCGCCAAAAATACGTATCCAGTTAAAAAGAAAGCTCCAGATACGACCGGTTTTTATTCGGAATATGCTAAAAAATTAGGGGTTGTTTTATCTGGAACGGAAGATAAACAATTAGTTAAAGAAATAAATTCGTGGGTAGGTGTTCCTTATAAAAGCGGAGGCGATACCAAAAAAGGGACCGATTGTTCGGGTTTTGTTCAAGCCGTTTACAAAACAGTGTATCAGGTTAGTCTTTATAGAACAGTAGTAGATTTATTAAAAAATTGCGATTTAATAAAAAAGGAAGAATTAAGCGCAGGCGATTTGGTTTTTTTTAAAATTAACAATACCCAAGTTTCGCATGTTGGAATATATATAAACGAGGATAAATTTATTCATGCGTCTTCTTCAAAAGGAGTAATGGTAAGCGATTTAAACGAAACATATTATAAAAAATATTTCTATTCGGGAGGCAGAATAAAATCAGTAAAAAAGTAAATTCGCTAGCTAATGCCGATTGCATATATGTAATAGTCCAATAAATTGTACTATAACATCTATGTTATCGGCATTACCATTGTAAAATTTAAAATATCCGTTGGATTATTTTAAATTTACAATTGGTATAATACATACCGTTATTTTCTTTATTGATAGGTTAATTTAATTACTCCCATTATCTTTGCTTTTTTATTTTTTATGAAGAACTACAAAGCACATATAGCTCTTTTAGTGGCAAATATATTTTTTGGCATCAATTTTCCTATTGCCAAAAGTTTAATGCCGGAATTTCTTCAACCTATTGAAATCATTATATTGAGGGCCAGTATATCGACTATTCTTTTTTGGATAGTTTCTTATTTCTTAAAGAAAGATGCTATTCAGCGAAAAGATTATTTTATGTTGGCTTTATGCGGTTTGTTTGGGGTTAGTATAAATCAGCTTTTATTTTTCGAAGGACTAAATTTAAGTAATCCTGTAGATGCCTCTATTATTATGGCTACCATACCAGTAATGGTATTTATTTTTTCAGTTATAGGAAAGCTTGAAAAATTAAACATATCTAAAACAATTGGTATTTTATTGGGAGCTTTTGGTGCTATTATTACCATTTTATTTGGCAAAGAAGTTAATTCTGGTACAAATCCAATACTAGGAAATTTATTTTTATTTATAAACGCATTATCATACAGTATATATTTTATTATTGTAAAACCTCTTTTAGAAAAATATCAGGCGTTTACAGTAATGAAATGGACTTTTTTATTTGGTTTTTTATTTATTCTTCCTTTCATTGGAAGTGCTTTTACAAAGGTAAATTGGGAATCATTCAACGAATATACGTGGATGTCGTTAGCATATGTTATTGTGGCCACTACCTTTTTAGCGTATTTATTAATAGCCTATTCAATGAAATTTGTAAAGTCGAGTGTGGCGAGTTATTATAAGTATTTTCAGCCTATTGTTGCCGGTTTATTGGCGGTATGGATGTTTAATGAAAAAATTACAATCATAAAAATAATATCAACACTTATGATATTTACTGGGGTTTATTTAATTGGATTTAGAACACGGATTAAAAAAGATGGCGTAAAGGAATAAGTAATCTTTCAAAAATACGTTGTGTTAATGTGCGTTTTTCCCATTTATCATAGTCGAAAGGGGTACAATCTTTTATTGTTTCTTCAATATGTTTACATAGTAAGGAAATAATACGTTTTTCTTTTCCGCAAAGATTAATTTCGTGCATAAAACGAAAACTCCGGTAATCAAAATTAGAAGAACCAATTATAAAAATACGTTTATCTACTAAAAATATTTTTGAGTGAAGGTTACGTGGTGTGTAAAATAATATTTCTACATTTCCTTTATACATTTCGCCTAAATACCGGTTTCGAAGTATGTCAACCACTGTTACGTCAGAATGACGGGGAGAAATTATTTTTACCGATACATTTCGTTGAGCTGCTTCTATCAATGCTTTTCTCATATAACTGCCGGGTAAAAAATAAGGTGTTTCAATAATAATCTCATTTTTGGCGGCTTTTATAAGTTCCAGGTATTTTTTACGGGTAGGTTGAAGCACAGTAGAAGGAACATCGCGAATAATTTCGAAATTATGATAAAAGAATGATTTGGTGCTGCTAAATTTATCGTAAATATATTTATTATAAATACGAAAACTTTCCAAAAACGCTTCTTTAAAAACCGGTGTAATTTCTCCAAACATACGTAATGAAGACTCTCTCCAATTTAAGGCATATGAGGAAATATTAGCCGAACTAATATAAGTGATGGTATCATCAATCAAAATCAATTTTCGGTGATTTCGACGATGGTTTTTTGTAAAAGCATCAAAACGTAGTCGAACTTTTTTAAAAAAACGGACTTCCCCTCCCAATCGAATAATGTCGGAAAAGAAGCTATTCGATACATAAGCACCCCACGAATCGATTAGAATTTTTATTTGGACACCTTCTTTGGCTTTTTTAGTGAGAACATCACGAAATTTGACTCCTATCGAATCATTTCCGTATTTATACGTTTCAATATATATGTATTCTTTCGCCATTTCAATATCTTGAAGCATTGCATTGTACATTTGCAATGGATCATCATAAAACCGATATTGAGGACTCTTATTTAACGTCATAAAACAAATAAATATTAAAATTTATACGTAAATATTTACTTTTTGTTTTAAAAAAACTATTTTTGTTTATTCATCAAATGTAATTAAATTATGAAACATTATATAAGTACTGCTATTATTGCTTTAGCAATAATTATTACGGCATGTGTTCTAGGTGGAGCATGGAAATACACCCATAAAGGAAACGAATCGATAAGTGTTATAGGCATGTCTAAAAAAGATTTTGTTTCCGATCTTATTGTTTGGGATGGCTATTTTACGGCAAAATCTCAATCAACGAAAGAAGCCTATACGAAACTAAAAAAAGATGCTGATATAATTAAAAAATATTTAGTTGGTAAAGGAATTAAAGAAAAGGAAATTGTTTTTTCTTCGGTCGATATTAATACCGATTATGAATATATTTATAATAAAGATGGCAGTTCTACAAGCGTATTTAAAGGGTACACCCTTTCGCAGAATGTTAAAATTGAATCGAAAGAAGTCGATAAGATTGAAAATATTTCGAGAGAAGTTAGTGCATTAATAGATTTAGGAGTAAACTTTTTTTCTTCATCGCCTGAATATTTTTACACAAAATTAGCAGAATTGAAAATTGAAATGCTTTCCGATGCTACTGAAGACGCACGCCTACGTGCCGAAGCCATTGCCACAAATGCAAAATCAAAACTTGGAAAATTGAAAAAAGCCGATATGGGAATTTTTCAAATAACAGCACAAAACACGTCTGAAGAATATACTTATGGCGGAGCTTTTAATACATCATCCAAAAATAAGTCTGCTTCTATTACAGTAAGATTGAATTTTGCTACAAGATAAGTAATTTAAAGAAAAGGGTTTATTTATACGTATTTTATTAAATAAAAATAAACTTCTTTTTTTAATAAGTTATTTCAGCTTGCTATTCCCATTTTTCATATCTAAAAACAGCTATTATTCGAAATAACAAGATATTTCATATATTTGTTTATAAAATTTATTTCTATGATAAAATCCATGACCGGTTTCGGTAAAGCAACAGCAGAACAAAAAGGGAAGAAATTATGTATTGAAATACGTACGCTTAACAGCAAACAACTTGATATTAACCTTCGATTAAATCATTTATATAAAGATAAAGAGTCGGAGATACGCACTATAATTTCAAAAGAATTAGAAAGAGGGAAAATAGATATCTCTGTTTATTTTGAAAACAACGAAGATATTTCAGCCTATAATATTAATAAAAGCCTTTTACTAAAATATTATAACGAATTAAAAGCGATATCTATTGAAGCAAAGAATGAAGCATCTTCCGATATTTTTTCATTAGCACTTAGAATGCCCGATATTATGACTACCGGTAGTCAAGAGTTAGAAGAAGACGAATGGAATCAGTTTAAAAAAGTATTTCAAGAAACCTTAAATCAAGTAAATAACTTTAGAATTCATGAAGGCGAAATACTAGGGAACGATATTAAAAAACGAATTCAAGGAATCATTCAATTACTAAACCTTATTGATCCCTTTGAAAAACAACGAATGGAAGATATTAAAAAAAGAATTCATTCAAATCTAGAAGAATCTATTGGAATGGGAAAAGTAGATCCAAATCGGTTTGAAGAAGAATTGATTTATTATCTCGAAAAAATCGATATTACCGAAGAAAAAATACGTTTAAGAAAACATGGAGATTATTTTATAGAAACAATGAAACAAAATGAAGCCAACGGACGTAAACTAGCTTTTATATCGCAAGAAATAGGAAGAGAAATTAATACCATTGGTTCTAAAGCGAATAATGCGGATATACAAAAACTAGTTGTGCAGATGAAAGATGAACTCGAAAAAGTAAAAGAACAATTATTAAATATTTTATAAATTCATGAAAGGAAAGCTTATCATTTTAAGTGCGCCTAGTGGCTCAGGAAAAACAACCATTGTACATCGAATATTAGCTTCCAGAAAAGATGTCGAATTCTCTGTTTCTGCTTGTAGTAGAGCTAAAAGGCCCAACGAAATTGATGGGAAAGATTATTATTTTTTTACTGCAGAAGAGTTTAAAAAAAGAATAAATAACAATGAGTTTCTGGAGTGGGAAGAGGTTTATCAAGGGGCTTATTATGGCACCTTAAAATCGGTGGTGGAAAAAATGCGCGATAATGGGACACATATTATATTTGATGTAGATGTAGTAGGGGGTTTAAATATAAAAAAATATGCAACTAACGATGCGTTGGCTCTTTTTATAATGCCGCCATCTATAGAAGAATTGGAAAAAAGGTTAAGAAATCGTTCTACAGAGACAGCAGATTCTTTAAAAAAAAGAATAGCAAAAGCAACTTACGAACTCACATTTGCCAATCAGTTCGATCAAATAATTATTAATGATGATTTAGAAAAAGCAGTGATGGAAACGCTTCATACAATAAATAATTTTCTCGATAAAAGTTAATTTTAGAAACAAAATGAAGGCAAAATCGAAAATAGGGTTATTCTTTGGTTCATTTAATCCAATACATACAGGGCATTTGATTCTAGCATCGTATTTTGCTGAATATTCCGACTTAAATGAGATTTGGTTTGTTATTTCTCCACAAAATCCGTTTAAAGAAAAAACATCCCTGTTAACAGATTATCATCGGTTAGAACTCGTAAATAGGGCTATTGAAGAAGATGCAAGATTTCGTTCATGTGATATTGAATTTAAATTACCACTTCCTTCATACACCATTGACACATTAACCGTTTTACAAAATAAATATCCTCAAAAAGAATTTTCTTTAATTATGGGTTCCGATAATTTAGAAAGCTTTCATAAATGGAAAAATTATGAACAAATTTTAAATTCTTTTAGCATTTATGTATATCCTCGCCCCGATTTTAATGGGGGAAGCTTAAAAAATAATACTTCGGTTAAGTGGGTTGATGCACCCCAAATTGAAATATCATCAACCAACGTCAGAAATGCGATAAAAGAGAAAAAAAACATGAATTATTTTTTGCCTAAAAAAGTATATTCATATATACAAGAAATGCATTTTTATGAAAAATAACGTCTTATGTTTTTTTCAGATATAAAAATTTAATATATTTACACAGGTTTTAATCAATATTAGAAATTCTATGAAAAAAGAAAAATTAATTCTAGTCGCCATCGATTTTTCGAAATGTTCTATAAAAGCACTTGAATATGCTATTTGTTTTGCAAACGAAATGAATTCGAATATTTTGATGGTTTATGTTGATAAACCGCAAAGCACCGAGTCGGTCTATAGTAGACGAGGAAGCGAGTACATGGAAAAAATTAATAAATTGTTCGAAAAAACAATAAAAAAATATCAATCGCAACTGAAAGGAAAGCTAGATTATAAAATACGAAAAGGGAAGGTTTATGTAGAAATATGCAATCAGGCAAAATATAGCGATGCTCAAATCATAGTGGCAGGAACACATGGCGTTTCCGGGTTTGAAGAATTTTGGATAGGAAGTAATGCCTATAAAATTGTAACGTATGCTACATGTCCGGTTATTACTATTAGAGAAAGTTTTATATGGAACCATAAACATATTAAAAAAATAATTCTACCGATTGATAGTAGCATGGAAACCCGTCAAAAAGTAAAATTTACTACCGAATTAGCAAAATGTTTTAATTCCGAAGTCCATGTACTGGGTGTTTATTCCACAACGGTTAAAGAAGTAAAAAACATTGTTGAAAGCTACTCCAAACAAGCCTTAGATTATATTGAACAAGCAGGGGTTAAGTGCGAAAGACATTTTAAATCGTGCGAAAATATTTCTGATGGAGTTATTGAATATGCTAAAGAAAATAGAGCTGAACTAATTGCTATTATGACAGATCAAGAAAAAAGTCCTAAAAATTTATGGCTAGGAGCCTATGCACAGCAAATGGTAAACCATTCTCCCATCCCGGTTTTATCCATCCAATCAAAAGCTATTTATGATGAACAGGTTAAGGCAGTATAATATGAAATTTATAAATAAAATACGATTTGTACTTATCTTTTTTATTTTGATTGCATTTCAATCGTATAGTCAGAAAATAGGCAAAGTAGAAGTAATAACTTCCGATGTTCGAATAAGTACTTTATTGGAAAAACACACTGCGTTTAATGAAACCAGAGAAAGCATAAGCGGATTCCGGATACAAATTTATTTTGATTCGGGGAATAATTCCAAAAGTCGTGCAGTTTCTGTTATGAACGAGTTTAAAGCAAAATATCCCGGAATGGGAGCTTATCTTGTTTTTCAGGAACCTAATTATAAGATAAGAGTAGGAAATTTTCGCAGTAGAATGGATGCGCAGCGATTTTTAGTTAAAATAAGCGAACAGTTTTCGGATGCTTTTATTGTAAAAGATAATGAAATTGATTTTCCGAATGTAAATGATGAATATTAAATTTTATTTCCGCTGAAAGAAGATACGAAGAATATTTTTAAAGAGTTAGATAAAAGCACCTTTGAAATGCTTTTTAAAAGTCATTTTAAAGGCTTAGTTCATTTTGCACAAAAATATGTAAAGGATTTCGATACGGCTAAAGAAATTGTTCAGGATTCCTTTATCAGCTTATGGGAGAAAAAAGACACCATAGATCTTTCAAAACCTGTAAAATCATATCTTACAACCATTATTTACAATAAAAGCTTGAATTATTTACGAGATAACAAGAAATTCAACAAAGAGATTTTATCATTCGAAGGGATTTACCCTGGTTACAATCAGAATCCTTCCGATAAGTTGGTTGCTTCCGAAATAGAACATAAAATTAAACGTTCTATCAACGAACTCCCCGAGAAATGTAGAGAAATTTTTGTTTTAAGTCGGTATCATGATTTAAAATACCAACAAATTGCCGATAAGTTGCAGATTTCCGTAAAAACGGTAGAAGCGCAAATGTCGAAAGCCTTACAACATATGAGAGAACAATTAGCCGAATATACAACGCTTTTAATTATAGGGGTAATGGCAGGTATTCATGTTATAAATAAATTATTTTAAAAAGGATAAGGGTAAATTATAATAGAAGTGTATAGATTATAGAAAGTATATTAATGGATCAGCAATCGACATATTATAACGAATTAATTGTTACCTATTTTGCAGGAGAAGCAAGTGAGGAAGAAATAGTTGTTTTAGCTAATTGGATAAAAGCGAGCAACGAAAACCTCCGCATATTCGAAGAATACAAGCAGATATGGGATACTGTTGAGGTAGATAAAATTAATTCCAACGTGAATGTAGATGAAGAATGGAATAAAATTAGTTCTAAGTTAGTGGATACGGATAATACAACGATAATAAAAAATAATAATATTTCTTCAAAATCTACTCCAATTTACCATTTGCCAATTTTCTCTAAAATGCTACGCATAGCAGCGGTATTAATGATTTTAGCCGTTTCTGCTGGAGCAATTTATTATTTTTTAAAACAACAGCAACCCAAAAATCAACATGTTGTTGCACAAAATACCACCATTGAAAACCAGTTGCCCGATGGGTCGATGGTTACCTTAAATACAGGGGCTTCCATAGACTATCCCGAAAAATTTAAAAAAAATAAACGACTTGTTAAACTTCAAGGAGAAGCTTATTTTAATGTTACCCACGACCAATCTAAACCTTTTGTTGTTACAGCGGATGATATTCAAATAGAAGTATTAGGAACATCGTTCTATATTAATACCCAGGCAGCAAACGATAAAGTTGAAGTGGTACTTACAACAGGAAAAATTGCAATATTTCGAAAAGATAAACCCCAAGAAAAAATGATATTGGAATCGGGCGAAAAAGCCGAATTTTCAAAAACAGATCAGAAAATTACCAAGCTGGAAAATAACAATGAAAACTATATGGCATTTAAAACCAAAAAAATGGTTTTTACCGATACGCCACTTTCAGAAATAGTTTGTAATTTAAATAAAATATATTCAACAAATATCCTTATTAAAGATAAAAGTATTGCCGATTGTAAAATTACCGTTACATTTAATAATCAATCGCTCGATGCTGTTTTAAATGTGTTAAAGGCAACAGTCGATTTAAATATTCAGAAATCTGGTAAAAGCATTGAATTATCCGGAAATGGATGTAAATAAGAGAACCCCTTTTAAAAAATCCCCCACTCAAGCAATCATGATTCATGCCATTATGATTGCTTTTGTTTTATGCTTATTTTCATCATTTGTAAAGGCACAAGATTTAAATCTAAAAATTACGGTTTCATTTAAAAATAAACTTCTTCACGAAGTAATTAAAGAAATAAGCGAAAAAGGACATATTAATTTTTCCTATAGCTCACAAATGATACCACTCGAAAAAAAAATATCAGTAAAAGCGAAAAATAAAACTATAAAAGAAGTCCTCGATAAAATATTTATTGATAATGGAATAGATTATACTATTGTTGAAAATCAAATTGTGCTTAAACCATTGTATTTGGAAACTAATCCGGAAAAATTAGAAAAAGAAAAAACAAAATATTCCATAAGCGGTATTTTAAAAGATAAAAAAACAGGTGAAATATTAATTGGTGCAACTGTTTTTGTTAAAGGAACTAAAATAGGGGTTACCTCTAATGCCTATGGTTTTTTTTCGATTACCTTAAATGAAGGGACTTATTGCTTGGGGTTCTCGTTTATAGGATATAAAAATAATTTTCTTTCGGTTGAACTACATTCAAATACATCTCTGAAAATAGAGTTAGAAGAGACGAATATTGAAATGAAAGCAGTAGAAATAAAAGTGAAAGAGGAAGTTGATTCAAGCCGGCATAGTCAAACTTCAAGTAGTATGAAATTGTCACTTCGTACCATTAATCAAATGCCCGGTTTTGTTGGGGAGATAGATATTATTAAATCACTACAGTCGGTGCCCGGAATTAAATCGTATGGTGATGGATCTGCCTTGTTTTATGTAAGAGGCGGCAACAGCGATCAGAATATGATATTAATTGATGAAGCTCCAATTTATAATCCTTCTCATTTATTTGGATTTTTTACAGCCATCTCTCCCGAAGCTATTAAAGATGTGGAAGCGTATAAAGGAGATTTCCCTTCGAACTACGGAGGCCGTTTATCGTCGGTTATTGATATTAGGATGAAAGACGGAAATATGAAAAAAATGAATTTTACTGGTAATATCGGTTTGTTTACATCTAGTGTTACTTTAGAAGGCCCTTTTAAAAAAGAAAAAAGTTCTTTTATTGTTTCAGGTAGAAAATCAAATTTAAATTGGCTTTCCTTATCTAATACAGGAATGAAAACGCTTTCCGTTAATTTTTTCGATTTTAATATAAAACTGAATTTTAAAATAAATAATAAAAATCGCTTACTATATACTTTTTATTCGGGGAATGATGCGTTTAGCCGAGAAGATAATTTATATACCAAAACATACGGGGTTAGTTGGAGTAATATATTAGGAACACTTCGCTGGAATCATATATTTAATAATAAATTATTTTCGAATACTACTTTTTATAAAAGCACCTACAACTATAATTTGTATTTATCTAAAATTTTTAATGAATACTGGAATTCTTCTATTTCTAATAGCTCACTCAAATCGGATTTTACGTATTATGCCAACCCTCAAAATACCATAAAAACGGGAATAGAAATACAATCTCATTTTTCAAATCCGGGGAATGTGCATTTTGCTGATACCAGCATACAAACGGGTGTACCGGAAATTGCACGATACAATACCAGGGAGTTAGATTTGTATTTTAGTCATGAAAAAAAAATAAGTAAGAAAATAACAATTCATTACGGAATTAGAA
>DAOLWT010000008.1:0-22120 GCA_035421345.1 Bacteroidales bacterium | reverse complement strand
CGGGAGAATGGAGTGTACCCAAAAATATTGGATCTAATATTAATACCGTATATGATGAAGATTTTCCCTATTTTGCACCCGATGGAACGCTTTATTTTTGTTCTGTAGGACATAATAGCATGGGAGGATTTGATATTTTTAAAACAACACCCAAAAATAATTTCGAAACTTGGTCGAAACCTGAAAATATAGGATACCCAATTAACACACCCGACGATAACAAAACAATTAGTTTCACTTCAACCGGTCGACACGCATTTATCTCTTCTTTTAGAGAAGGTGGTTATGGAGATCTTGATATTTACAAAATCATATTTAATAATATAGAACCTGCTTATACTACATTAACAGGAACAATTATGAACGAAGAATCGGTCTCTATATTTGAAATACCAGAAATTACAGATTCATTAAACCTTTCCGAAAATGCTGAAGAACCTATAGATATTGGCATCTCATACAATATTAACATGTTTACTGATACATTAAGAAGCGATTCCTCCGTACCAAAAAAAGAAATTAAATATAAAGAAATTAAAACCAAAATAAGTGTAAAAAATTTATTAACCCAGGAAATTACTGGTATCTATCGACCTAATTATAGAAGTGGGAAATATGTAATTATTCTTCCTCCGGGAAATTATGAACTAATTGTGGAAGCAGCTGGTTTTAAAAAACATATTGAACCCATTAAAATTATTGAAAAAACGAACTATAATGAAATATTTAAAGACATCACTCTTACTTCCGAAATTATAGAAGTAGACCAATCTAATTTAAATACATGGAATTAAAACTTTCGAAACCCATTGCCTTTTTTGATCTTGAAACTACCGGAACAAATATTGTTTCCGATCGAATTGTTGAAATATCTATCTTAAAAATTAATATAGAAAATCAAAAACAAGTTCACACATATAGAATAAACCCCGGAATTCATATTCCTGAAGAAGTTGTTCTTATTCATGGAATAACCGATGAAGATGTTAAAGATTGTCCTTCGTTTAAAGATCTTGCTAAAACACTTTACCAAATTTTTCAAAATTGTGATTTAGCCGGATATAATTCGAATAAATTCGACATCCCTTTTTTAGTGGAAGAATTTTTAAGAGCGGATATTGATTTTGAAATAAAAGGACGACGTTTTGTTGACGTGCAAAATATTTTTCATAAAATGGAACAACGTACCTTGAGTGCAGCATATAAGTTTTATTGCAAAAAAGAACTTGTTGGAGCACATGGAGCAGAAGCCGATACGATGGCTACTTATGAAGTATTAAAAGCTCAAATAGAAATGTATCAAGATACGCCATTTATAGACAAGGTAAATAACAAATCGTTTCCTATTGAAAACGACATTCAATCATTACACAACTTTTCTTTTCAAGCTCATTTTGCAGATTTTGTTGGGCATATTGCATACAATAAAAATAACGTAGAAGTATTTAACTTCGGGAAACATAAAGGGAAACCGGTTGAGGAAATTTTTAACATAGAACCATCCTATTTCGACTGGATGATGAAAAGCGATTTCCCTCTTTTTACTAAAAAACTTATTACTTCTATTAAACTCCGAGGGTTTAACAAATCTTCTTCGAATATAAAAAACGTTTAATTTAATGAAAATAATTTGTGTCGAAAATAATTATAAAGAACAAAATATTGAAAACACCTCCCCTCCTATTTTCTTTTTAAAACCAGACAGTGCAATAATTAAAAACAAAGAACCTTTTTTCATTCCTGAACATGCAAAGAAAATTATTCCTAGAATTAATCTTGTTTTAAGAGTATGTAAATTAGGCAAAAATATTCAGGAAAAATTTGCGCATACCTATTATAATGAAATAGGAATAGGAATAGATATGGAAGCTGTCGATACCCTTGCATTATGCAAATCAAAAGGACTTCCATGGGAAATGGCAAAAGCATTCGACTCATCGGCCTGCATTGGAGAATTTATCGCTTTTAATGATTTTGCAGATATCTCTTTTTCCATGCGGATTAACGGAGAATGTATTATAGAAAACAATATTTCAAATATGTTTTTTTCGTTTAATCGTATTATCTCCCATATTTCAAAATATCACACTTTAAAAATGGGTGATTATATTTTTACAGGGAGTCCATACTCAAATAAAATAATTGCGATAAACGATAAAATAGAATGTTTTTTAAACGACCAGAAACTACTTTGGTTTAACGTAAAATAAACAAAAAAAAGAGGCTAATTAATAATAAAAATCAGCCTCTTTAAATAAATAAAAAAGTATTAATTACTTTACACTCACCTTAACACTATAAAATCCAGTATTAGAAGCATTAAACACCGTTTCATAAATCGACAAATATATAATACCGCTAGCCTTTGCTGTTCCTGAATATTTAGAACCAGCCTTAATACTCTCCCCTTCTTCACCAATACGATATACTACATTTCCATAGGTAGGATATGTGCTTGAGTAATCATTTTCATATTCTGTAGAAGTATTTCCATCGGGAGTATATTTGTTGCCCGATAAACTTTCTAATGTTATTTCACCAAAAGCAGAAATATTAATTTTTTGTCCTGATTTCACTTTTATCCCTGTACTAAGCCATCCATCGTTCTCATTTCCACTAATATGTTTTGAAGCTATTAATTTAAACGTTTTGTCGCCATTTAATGCATCAAAATAAGAAACTTCCACATTTTTAATTTTTTCTTTTGGTATATTTAATTCACCAAATTCGGTTTTTAGAGATATTGATTTAATAGCATATTCCCCACCTATATTATATTCATAATCAATATTAATAATATCTTTATTATTATAGCTTTCATCTACCCCATATAGGCTTTTCATTTCACTCAGTGCGTTTTCGGGTGAATAATCGGTATATTCTGACATTTGATAGTTTTCGCCGTATATATAATCGCTAAGAACGGGGATCGTATTTATGCTCATTTTTACAAGTTCATCGTATGCCGCTTGTCTTTTTTCTTCAGTAGGATCGGCCATTTGCTTTATTAAATTTTCCACTTTTGTTTTACTTGTAACATCGGGCGTAATTCCAAAATCAATAGAAGAAACATTTTTAATTGGTATTTCCAATTTCCCGAAATCGGTTACTAACAAAACCGTTTTTATACTTGTAGAAGTGCCCGAAATAACATTACCATCGCGCAAGCTTAATTTTAATTCAACTTTTTCGCTTTGAGCATAAATAGTATTAACTGCAAAAACGATTAAACATAAAATAAGTGTTTTTTTCATAATTTTATTTTTTAGTGAAAATCATACAAATTTAAGTCAAAAACAAATGAATTCTACACACATTGATATTTATTTTAAAATAATTTCTTTAATATACTCCTCTGCTAATTCTTTGTTAATTAAATTCATCAATTTTGTTCTTGCATAAAATAACTCTTCTTTAATTGCGGCATTATCCATTGTTACATATATTTTTTTCTCTCTTATGTAAATGGCTTTGGTATGTTTAGCAATAACACTTCCAACAATTTTAGGCCAGGTTTCAATAATTTTTAATTCTCTTAACTTATCATTTAACTTATATTCTTTTAATAATTCGTTAATGATTTCTTTTAAGCTATGTTCATTCGATTTAAGCATAGAATATTATGATCGGTGTAAAATTTCTTTTGATTTTCCGTTTACAATTTCAAATATCTTTATTTCTGTATTAATATCTCTAAAAATTAATTCAATTCTTTCCGGATGAGCGTCTGTAATAAAAACCTGTCCAAAACTATTATCACTAACCAATTTCATTAATTGTTCAACACGTGAATTATCTAGTTTATCAAAAATATCATCAAATAATAAAATCGGTTTAAAGCCTCTCATTTTTTTGGTATATTCAAATTGGGCTAACTTTAATGAAATAATAAATGATTTTTGTTGACCTTGTGAGCCAAATTTTTTAAGGGGGAAAGAATCAAGCATAAAAATTAAATCATCCTTGTGCACCCCTGTTGTTGTATACTGAAGGATTCTATCTTTTTCAAGTGATTCGTCGAGCAATGTTATGTAATCATTGTTTTCCAGTTGAGATTGATAAAAAAGGTTCACTTTTTCTTTTTTCCCAGTAATAAAAGAATAATAGGATTGAAATAAAGGGATAAATTCTTGAATAAAATTATTTCTTTTTTCAAAAATCTTTTTACCTAAGTCGATTAACTGTTGATTCCATATTTCAAGAGCAGATTGATCGAATTTTCTTTTTTCGGCAAAGTATTTTAACAATGTATTTCTTTGAAGTAAGGCTTTGTTATAGTTAATAAGATCGTCTAAATAGATTTTATCAAATTGAGCAATCACGCTGTCAATATATTTACGCCGAATTTCACTTCCTTCGCTTATTAATGCATTATCGGAAGGAGAAATCATAACCAAGGGGTATAGTCCAATATGATCCGAAAAACGAGCATATTCTTTTTTATTAATCTTAAACTGTTTACGTTCATTTTTTTTCTGGGCACAATAAATATCATCTTGTATTTCTCCTTTTAAAAAAGATCCTTGAACGAGGAAGAAATCCATTCCATGAAGAATATTCTGTGTATCGATTGAATTAAAATAGCTTTTACAAAAAGAGAGGTAATGAATGGCATCTAAAATATTCGTTTTTCCAACGCCATTATTACCAACAAAGCAATTAATTTTATCGCAGAAGAATATATCATCTTCCGAATAATTTTTAAAATTTAAGAGAGAAAGCTTTTGAAGATACATATTTTTCAAATTTACAAAATATTTATAAAATATCGTTGATTCGAGAGGAAGGAATTATTTTTATTTCTTTTTTTAAAGATAAATATTGTAATTTTTAAAAAAAAACATAATTTCGCAGATTAATATTATAATTCTATGTCAAAAGAAAAAAACTTAAAAGGCGATAAAAATATTGGTGCTGTTGAAGAAGTTCTAAGCAAATCCGAGCATTTTATTGAAAAAAACCAAAAAACCATTATGTATGTTATTGGCGCTATAATTCTAGTTGTAGGCGGATACATGGCATATAATAAATTCTATATGGGTCCGAAAGAAAAAACAGCTCAGTCAGAAATATTTTGGGCTGAAAATTATTTTGGGAAAGATTCCGTTAAACTAGCATTAAATGGCGATGGCACCCATTCGGGGTTTTTAGACATTATTGATAGTTACGGAATGACAAAATCGGGCAATTTAGCTAAATATTATGCCGGTTTATGTTACCTTAAATTAGGTCAATTTGAAGAAGCTATTGATAATTTAAAGAAATTTGACTCCGATGATCAGTTTGTTAATGCAATGGCATTAGGAGCTATTGGAGATTCATACATGGAACTCAATGATACCGATAATGCCCTTAAATATTATTTAAAGGCAGCAAATAACGGGGATAACGCATTCACTTCGCCTTTATTCTTAATGAAAGCTGGATCTACCTATGAATTATCCGGAAATTATACAGAAGCCGTTAAATTATACGAACGCATTCAAAAAGAATATCATAAAAGCTACGAATCGCGCGAAATTGAAAAATATATTGCAAGAGCAAAAGGCTTAATGGGTGAAAAATAATACGATAAAAAAATAATTAAAATAGCAGGAATGTAATATTTCTGCTATTTTTGTTTTATAACTTATACTTTATGGCAACCAAACGAAAGAACCTATCCATTTATAATAAAAAAAATATTGCTAATTTATCCGATATCAATATAGGTATTGTTGTTTCGGAATGGAATCAATCTATTACCGATTCCCTCCTTAACGGATGTATCGACACGTTAAAAAAACATGGTATTGATGCTAATAATACCAATATTCAATATGTTCCAGGTAGTTTTGAATTACCCTTAGGTGCTCAATTCATAATTAAATCGGGAAAATATGATGCTATTATTTGTTTAGGGTGTGTAATACAAGGAGAAACGAGGCATTTTGACTTTATTTGTCAAGCCGTTTCAAATGGAATAACCCAAACCGGATTAAATTACAACACTCCCGTTATATTTGGTGTATTAACTACAAATACAATAAAACAAGCCCAAGATCGTTCCGGAGGAAAACATGGCAATAAAGGAGTAGAAGCGGCTGTTACAGCATTAAAAATGATTGAATTAAAAAAACGCTTGCTTTAAAAAATTAATTTCCGAACACACAAATGAATAATTCATTGAAAATAGTATATATGGGCACCCCTGATTTTGCGGTGGAACCCTTAGCTATTTTATTAAAAAATGGGTATCTTGTTAAAGCTGTAGTTACTGCGCTCGACAAACCTGCCGGGAGAGGACTCAAAAACAACGAATCGGCGGTAAAAAAATTTGCCACCTCGCAAGGGATACCTATTCTGCAGCCCATTTCATTAAAAGAGGAAACATTTATTCATGAACTAAAACATTTAAATCCCGATGTTATTATTGTGGTAGCTTTTAGAATGTTACCAGAGGAAGTATGGGGTTTACCGAGTCGCGGAACTATTAACCTACATGCCTCTTTATTGCCTCAATATAGAGGTGCTGCCCCTATTAATTGGGCTATTATTAATGGAGAAACAGAAACAGGGGTAACTACTTTTTTTATAAATAAAGAAATTGATACAGGGCATATTATATTTTCGGAACGCATTCCTATAAAAGAAGACGAAAATGCGGGTGTGTTGCATGACAACCTAATGCAATTGGGTTCCCAGCTTATTTTAAAAACAGTAAGAGCTATTGAAAATAATAGCATACAAGCAATACCACAAAGCAACATCGCTAACCATAATTTAAAAAAGGCACCTAAAATTTATAAAGAAACGTGTAATATTAATTGGAATAAAACGTGCACTGAAATATACAACCTAATACGTGGATTGAGTCCATACCCGGCGGCATATACAACGTTAATATCTCCAGAAGGAAAATATTATATTATAAAAATATTTAAAGCCCAAAAAGAAATCTGCAAACACGCTAAACCTATTGGTACTGTAGGCACAGACCAAAAAAGCCTTATATCTATTGCTGTTACTGACGGTTATGTCTATTTGCAGGAAATTCAATTATCAGGAAAGAAAAAAATGCCTACTAACGAATTTTTAAGGGGGTTCTCTATTAATAGCGAATGGAAAGCAAACATGCTTTAACGAACTATTAATACTATCTATCTATTTTTTTAATTTATTTATCGACATATATATTTCAAACACCTGAAATTATTCCTATTTTCGAGCTATTCGCAAAATATTTTTTAAAAAAAGCTTTATTATTGCCTATATTTGCATAACAATTCACGTTAGTTAACCATTTTAAAAATCAAAACATGAACAAAGCACAATTAATTGAAGCAATTGCTTCTGAAACAAAAATGACAAAAGCTGATTCTAAATTAGCATTGGAAGCTTTCTTAACAGCAACATCTAAATCTTTAAAAAAAGGGGATAGAGTTGCATTAATCGGCTTCGGTTCTTTTTCTATTACTAAAAGAGCTGCAAGAAAAGGACGTAATCCTCAAACCGGAAAAGAAATAAAAATAGCTGCTAAAAAAGTAGTTAAATTTAAAGCTGGTGCTGAATTAGCAAAAAAAGTAAAATAATTTTACTTCATTTTATTTTATTAAGTCTCCCAAGGTGGAGACTTTTTTGTTTTTAACAGGTCTATTTGTATTTTTGCGTGTAAATAATAAATCATGACTAATTTTAATCCGAACGATATAGGGAATTTAAATAATAATATTTTTGGGCTCCCTACCAATGAAAATGATGCTAAATTAATTTTCATTCCTGTACCTTGGGATGTGACTGTTTCATACGGAGGGGGCACTTCCAAAGCACCGGAAGCTATTTTCGAAGCTTCTTTTCAAGTAGATCTTTTCGACGCATTTAAAGAAAATGCGTGGGAAACCGGATATGCCATGATTCCTGTATCGAAAGAACTTATTGAAAAAAACGATCACCTTAAAACATATTCTAGGAAAATAATTTCACAACTAGCCTCAGGGAATATCTCTGAAGACTTTGATGAATCCGTTGCATTCATTAACAAAGGAGGTGAAGAGCTTAATACATGGGTAAAAGAAACGTCAGACATCTATTTATCTCAACATAAATTAGTCGCTATAATTGGCGGAGAACATAGTGTTCCTTTAGGATTCATTCAATCTCTCGCTAAACATTATACCGATTTTTCTATACTCCAAATTGATGCACATGCCGACCTTAGAAATGCTTACGAAGGTTTTAATTTTTCGCATGCCTCTATTATGTTCAATGCCTTAAAAATTCCGCAAGTAAAAAAATTGGTCCAAATAGGTATTCGAGATTACTGTCAGGAGGAATACGCTTATATTAAAAAATCTTCTGGAAGAATAAAAACTTTTTTTGATCGGGATATGAAAAGAGATTTATATGAAGGAACTTCATGGAAAAACATTTGCGACTCCATTATAAAAGAACTCCCGTCCCAAATATATATTAGTTTTGATATTGACGGATTAGACCCTAAACTATGCCCTAATACAGGGACTCCTGTTGCAGGAGGATTAGAAACAGAACAAATTTTTTATTTGTTAGAGCAAATAGTTTTAGCAGGAAAAAAAATAATTGGATTTGATTTGTGTGAAGTTACTCCTTCGGGAGAGAATGAATGGGACGCGAATGTAGGAGCTCGAATATTATATCGATTAGCGAACATAATGACTAAATCGAACGGTATTTAATATGCACGATATTTCTATTGACACCAAACTTAATTTATACGATCATCTTTGTAAGTTTATCTTAGCCGATCGAAAAAAAAGAATTGAAGATGTTGTTAGAAACAGAACACGTCATCTAACACTTGTGCTAGAAGATATATTTCAACCGCACAACGCTAGTGCTGTTTTAAGAACATGCGATTGTTTTGGCATTCAAGATGTTCATATTATTGAGAATAAAAACGAATACCATATAAATCCCGATGTTGCATTAGGTTCGTCGAATTGGTTATCGCTATTTAAATATAACCAAAATGAAGAAAACACTCTTTCTTGCATTGAAACACTTAAAAAGAAAGGATATACTATTGCAGCTACCTCGCTGCATTCCAATTATATCCCTATGGAAGACTTAGATATTCATAAGAAAACAGCGATTTTTTTTGGAACAGAGAAAAGTGGGCTTTCGACTGATGCTCTTGAAAATGCAGATATCCATATTCATATTCCGATGGTTGGTTTTACCGAAAGCTTTAATATTTCTGTTTCGGCCGCTATTATTCTTCATACCTTAACAAATAAAATTCGAAAATCGAACATCGATTGGATGTTAAGCGAACCGGAATTACTGGACCTAAAATTAGACTGGGTAAAACAAACGATTAAGAAATCGGATCTAATAATTGAACAGTTTTTGCAAAATTATTCAAAAAAAACACCTTTGGATAAAACATTTTAATTTGGAATTATGTTACATTTATTTATTTATAATATCTTTGTTCATTAAATTTAAAAAACAATTATAATTTATAATTATGGGAAAAGGAGATAAAAAATCAAAACGTGGTAAAATTACCATTGGATCTTTCGGCGTATCACGTCCTCGCAAAAAAGCAAAATCGATAAAAGGCGAAGTAAGTCCTAAAGCAGAAAAAACAAGCGAATTAAAAGAAAAGAAGACAACAAAAAAACCGGCTGCAAAAAAACCAAAAAAAGAATCAGCTGAATAATTTTACCTATTATAATAAAAGAATTAGTGAGGGTTATTTTTCCCTCACTAATTTTTTATATACAGTTCCTCTTTCTTCAAAGTTTTTAAACATATCATAACTAGCTGCTGCTGGAGACAACAAACAAATTCCGCTCTTATTGGTGTGTTGTTTCGCCAATTTAACCCCTTCTTCTAAAGAGTTAACAAAAAATAAATTCTTAGAATTATGTTTTTTTTCATTTATTCCCATCATTATTCTTTTCCCTGCTTTTCCAAGCATAATAATATTATTTATAGAAGAAGTAATTAAATATTCAATTAATAAATCATAATTTATTCCTCTATCAAATCCTCCTAATATAATTGTATCCACCTTTTTTAATGTATTAACCGCTTGAATGGTAGCTTCGGGAATAGTTGCAATAGAATCGTTATAGTAAATAATTTCATCGTATACCCCAACATATTCCAATCTATGCGCTAAACCTTGAAAAGAAGATATACCAGTCTCAATTGCGTTATTAGGAATACCACACGCTTTACAAGCGCATACAGCAGCCATCATATTCACTTTATTATGGTCTCCTTTTAAATACGTTTCGTTTTTAAAATCGAAAACTGCTGTTTTAGAAACGCCATCGTAAAAAATAAGTTTATTATCTTCAATCCAACACCCTTTTCCTCCTTTAATATTTAGTGAATAGCCGTAATGATTTTCGGGAAGTCTTTCTATCTCTATTTTCTGTTGAATAAGGGGGTCATCTATATTATAAATAAAAATATCATTTTGATTATTTTGATATTTTTTGATATTCATTTTTGCTTTTTGATATGCTTCAAATGAATTAAAATAATCTAAATGTTCTTGAAATAAATTTAAGAGAATGGCTATATGGGGCGCTTTATTAATATATTCCAATTGATGTGCAGATAATTCGTAAACAATAATCGTATTTTCATTTATGTATTCTATCGCATCAAAGGCAGGAACTCCAATATTTCCAACTAATACCACATTATCGGTAAATAGCTTAATTGTATGATAAATTAAACTAACAGTAGTGCTTTTTCCTTTAGTACCAGTTACTCCAATAATTTGACGCGTGTAATACTCCAGAAAAAGGCTTGTTTGTGAGGTAATTGTATGTTTTGGTATTTGAAAAGAAATCGTATTTAGCTTAATTCCGGGAGACTTCATAATAAAGTCGTATTCATTAATAGAATCTAAGTAAGAAGGGCCTGCAATTATTTTTGTAAATTCGTCTTCCCATTTTGTTATATGCGAATTCTGATCGGCAATAGTAAGTTGTAGTTTAGGGAAATATTTTCTAAAAAACCGAAACGAAGATTCCCCTTCGCGTCCAAAACCTAAGATAAGGATTTTTTTACTGGCGATTTTATTTTTTACAAATTCAATCATTTAATTTATTTTTCAAAATCGTTTCAAAAAAAGTCGTTAAAAAATGTTTATCATTATAATCCTTTAATAACAATGATATTGGTTTATTTTGAAATGTTTTATAATTTATCGTTGTTTTATAAAAATTTAACAAAAAAGGGAGCTTGTTACCTGTATGCTTATTTATTATTTCACACAACGAAATATTTACCTCCTCAATAGTACCAACACATTCAAACGGCTTCGTTTCTGAAAGACCAATAAGTTGTTCGAATTCGCATATTAATTCTTTTTTCTCAAAAAGGTTACTTCCAAAAATACGAATCATTGTTTCGGAAGGAATAAAAGGGGAAAGAATAATAAAAGTAAACAAGCATTTAGCACATTTCCCGCACCAAATATCATTTTTAGAGCCTACATTACAACTTTTAAATACATTAAAATAAGCTTCATTCAATGCAAAAAGTTTGGCTATTTGTGTTTCATTAATAGGTCTTAAAAAACTAAAATAATTAATATCTGAAGTGATATATTTCATATAATATTCTCTAAAATCGCTCTCGAACTCAATAGATTTAGAGTATTGATGATTTACCGAAGAGTTTTCGACAGTTGATTCGTTGGAACTCGATTCGTTTGAAAGCACTATATTTTTATACCCTACTACAGATGCAGCAAGTAAACTAATAAAAGCAAGTAAAGCAGAAAAAGGCGTATGCCCGTTTAAATATCCTTCATCATTCAGTCTAATTAATAATGGGTCAATTGTTCGATATACTTTTAAAATTTTATCGTCCTCATATCCTCCAACATGAGCTGTTTCTAAACATGCTTTTCGGGGGTTAAGTATTAATAAAAGATTGGTGTTTTTAGTTCCTGATAATAACTCCATGGATACGGTAGAATCTTTCCCTCCACCAATAGGAATAATATGATAGTTCTCTGTTTTCAAAGAGCATTTTTCTAAAACATTATCAGAAGAGGTACTAATTTTAACAAACTCATCAATGCTGGTACTAATAGAATTTAAGTAAAAAAATTCACCTAACCCATTAAAATATATTTTTTTCCAAAATTTAATTTGATCAAAATTTAATGCATACGGTTTTATTACAATTTCGGGAGGGCATGCCGCTTTCCAATAGCTTATTAATTCAACCATACCGATATGAAATACAATGTTTTTAAGATGATTATTCATTATGTTTTCATGTACAATAGGGGTATTAAAAGGAAATTGAATAGTAGGGCGAAAGGAATGTTTATTATCGAGATTAAAATAAAAGGAAGCTGTTATCGTATTTTCATTAATTGAATAATCAAAACTTTCATAAATAAATCGTTTGTATTGTTTACGGTATTTATTATATTTATAATGATTATTATTTCTATTCATTTTTTGGTATATTTATTGTTTAATGCTAATAGAATATGTTTCAAAATTAGTAAATTGTTGTATAATTTAGCTTTAATTTTGCATTTTATTATATCGATGTGCTATGAGCTTATTAAAAACTAAACCTTCAACGGGAACCCTATTAGTTTCGGATCCATTCCTTAAAGATACGTATTTTAATCGTTCTGTTGTTTTACTTGCAGAACATAACGAAAATGGCACTTTTGGACTTATAATTAATAAACCGATTGAAGTAAAATTAAAAGAGGTTTTAACAGATTTCCCCGATTTCGATGCAACCCTTTTTATTGGGGGGCCTTTAAAAACAGATAATTTATTTATGCTTCACAACAAAGGGGAACAAATTGAAAACAGTTCAAAAATTATGAATGGTTTGTACTGGGGAGGTAATATTGACACCATTAAATCAATGATTGATGATAAAAAAATGACGCCTCTCGATATTCGTTTCTATATAGGTTATTCCGGCTGGGATGCAAATCAGCTAAACAAGGAATTAAGTGAAAATGCCTGGATTATTGCCAAAGCGAAGCCCAATGAATTTTTAATAAAAACGCCTGAAATTTTATGGAAAAATTTAGTTACTTCACTTGGTAGTGAATATGCTTTATGGGCAAATTACCCAATAGATCCAATAATGAACTAACTTATTTTATTATAATTCTGAAACAAAAGCACCAGATTTAGCAATAGAATAACAAGGAATATTAAATTCATTGCATTCTTTTTCCCATTTTTCTAATTTCCACCATGCATTTGAAAGATCTAAAACAATCATTTGAGGTTTATATAAATTTAAAACATCCGCTATCTTTGTATTAATATTTCCTGAAATAACAAGATAATCAACATTTATTGGCGTGTTTGAAGTTAAATATTTTTCATCTTTAATAACCCAAGCTATTCTTTTTTTATAAAATTGAATTATATTTCTTTTAATCATAATAAAATTAGCTGTTTGTTTTTCCTTACTATTTAATAAATCATGCATATAAAAGGTTTGTGGGCTATCTAATTGATTTTTATCCCAGTTATTTTTTATATGCATATTCATTGCTTTTTCGTTTTTAATTAATGATGAATCGCAAAGCAACAAATGATTTTTTCCGGAAATAAAGTCTATAGCCGTTGATTTATTTATGTGATAGACTATTATTTTTTTTTGTTTTTCTAGTTGAATTTGCCGAATCGAAATGGAAGAAAACAAAAGGATTAAAATTGTTAATGCACAAAAAATAAGAATCTTTCGTTTTGAATAAAAATAATAACCAATTATTATTATTGCTATATAAGCAAAAATGGTTTCTACTAATGAAACATTTACTTGATGTGTAACGGACATCGGGAGTGATTCAATATACCGAATTGATTGATTTAAGCCATAAACTAAATATACCAATACAGACCCGAAAAAACTTGAAATAAAAGTAATTGGTGACAACAACAACAACGCAATCCCGCTATATATAATAAAGTTTGAAAGAGGAACAATAATAATATTGGTTAATAAAAAATAATTCGGGAACTGATGAAAATAATACAAAGATAAAGGAGCTGTAGCAATTTGTGCAGCAAGAGAAACACTTACAATTAGCCATAATTGATTCAGCAACCATGATTTTGGAATCCACCAATTATAGATACGTTTTTGAAGAATTACAATTCCAATAACAGCCACATAAGATAACTGAAACCCAATATTGGCAAGCAAAAGCGGATTTACCAATAATAAAAAAATAGCCGATGCCGCAATGGTATTATATATGTTGGTATATCGATTAAACGATTGTCCAATAATAACAAATGTAATCATGGTTGCGGCACGATTAACTGCTGGTGAAAAACCAGTAATAGCAGCATAAAACCAAATCATTAAAACTAAAATAATGGGCTTAATTATTTTTCCTGATTTTGTTTTTTCTAATCCAATAAGTAAAAAATTTAAAACAATAAAAATGACTCCCACGTGCATACCGGAAACACTTAATATATGTAAGGCGCCGGTACCTTGATAAACACTAATTAAATCTGAATCAATTTTATCGGTATACCCTAATATTAAGGCAGCAGATACGGCATATTCTTCACCGCTTAAATTATTTTCTTCAAAAATTCGCAAAAAAACATTTCTTATATTAAGCGCTTGTTGTTTAACCCAATTCCCTTTACCTGTTGCTAATTTATGCCAGCGTTCTGATTTAACAAATCCTTGCGAAAAAACAGATTGCATGGATAAATATTTTTTATAGTTAAATTCTTCCGGGTTCTGGGGTGCTTTAACTTCGGAAAAATCGGCAAACAAAACAATACAATCCCCATACTTTAATTCGGCGGCAGCACTATCTTTGGTAAAATAGGTCATCGCTTTTCCGGTAACAGGGAGCCATTGATTGTTTTTCTTGATGGATTGAATCCCCAGTAAAACTTTATATGAATTACTTCTTTCTTGAATGGGATCTAGGATGGTAGCTATTACGGTATCTTGTTTTGAACGAACATGAGAGAAATCTGTTTTGCAATTTACTTCTTTATAATTGCTTGTAATTAAATATCCAAAAATTATAAAAAAAAGGTGAATACATAACCCAAATATCCATCGGTGTTTATAGTTTCGAATAAATTTTTTATAATTAAAGATAAAAAAAATAAGGATTAACGAAAATCCAACAATAATGGATTCATCAATATTAAAAATATTATTAAATGTTAACGATAAAGAAATTCCTAGAATAAAAGGTATTAAAATTCGTAGTAGCGGTAAGCGATTCCAAGTATTCATAAAGATACGCTTACTGATTTTTTAATTCGGTAATATTAATAATGGTAACATCCTTATAATAAAACTGAATTATTTTTTTTAATGTCCATCCATAATCTACCATTTTCATAGCCCCTTCCTGGCATAAGCCTACTCCATGTCCATAGCCATTTCCATTAAATATTAGAGTATCGCCTTGTTGATCAAGAGAAAAGAAAGTAGAATTAAATTTAAAATCGCTTCTAATTTTTTTTAAATGTATATTCGGGTTTTCATCAAAATAAACTTGACGTGTTTTTTGTTTATAGCTTAATGCTTCTTTTTTCATTAAAGAATCAGTTACAGGGTAATTGTAGTTTGCCGATAAATATTCCAACCATTTATTTACGGGTATTTTTTTTATCCATTTAGCATGCGATTGTTTTAAGCAAAATGTATCTTTTACCGACTTCAGATAAGAAGTTTCAATTGACCACACATCTTCTGAATTAACCGTTTTTCCTCCGCAGTTAGAATGAAATGCAGCGGAAATAGGTTTGTTATGTTGATCAATAATAATATCGCCGTTTGTTTGCGAAGTTGCCATCATGATTAAGCTATTCGTACATCTTCCTCTATACAACTGACAATGAACATTATCGCATAAATTAAACGCTTCTTCTTTAATATGTTTTCTTAAGTTGCTTATGGCATAGGTTCGAGAAATGATAGCTTGTAATTTTAAAAACTCTACGTTCTTTTTTATTCCTCCTTCAGACTCAACAACACCGGCCACATAATGCTCCAATTCAACAACATTTATTATTTTAAATTTACTATTTTCAACAGAAATTTGAAAACCATCATCGTAAACTCTATCTTTTATAACAGGATCGATACTTTTAAGATTAAATGTATTTAAAAACCCCTCTGCGGAAAAATTTATATTTTCATATACTCCTATTATTTCTCCTTCTTTAACTAACTTTATTTTTCCTTCGGTAATTAAAACATCGACAGAATTATTTTTATACAAGTCTAATACTTTGGTATCCTTATTATAAATAACATATTTCCCTGAAAGAGGTGTTATTTTTATTGATTTTAAAGCAATATCGGTATATATACGAACATTAATTTCAATAGCAAAAGAAATAGATGTTATTGAAATTAACAATAAAAAAATACCGAATTTTAATCTAAGCATAGAAATTTAATTAAATAATAGCGTTGCAATAATTTTCAAATATAATAAGGTATCTACAGAAAACAAAAAATAATTACACCCGACAAAACAAAACGACCTATTTTCCAAACATCAATGAATTTGTGATAATGTTAGCCGTTTTATCGGAGGCACTTCCCGATCCCAACATTTTTTTAAGCTCCATAAAACTCGACTTCATTTGTTCTCGATTTTCGTTTTCCAGGATTTTTGTCAATTCAGCAATTAGCCGTTCTTTATTGAAATCATTTTGTATTAATTCTTTCACTATTTCTTTATTGGCTATTAAATTAACTAAGGAAATATAATTAACTTTTACCAATTTTTTAGCCAGCATAAAAGATATATTAGACCCTTTATAACAGACTATTTCAGGCACCCCAAAAAGAGCTGTTTCCAATGTAGCTGTTCCTGAAGTTACAATCGCTGCATAGGAATTATAAAGTAAAGGATAGGTTTTACCGAAAACAATTTTAACCGGTTTATTTAAAATGATATTTTCATACATTTCCTTTGGTAAAAAAGAAACTCCTGCAATAACAAATTCATAATCCGGAAAATGTTCTACTACAGAAAGCATAATAGGAAGCATTTTTAATATTTCCTGTTTTCTGCTACCCGGAAGAATTGCAATAATTTTTTTATCGGAAATATTATTTTCATTTCTAAAAGGAATCATTTCACTCTTATAGCAATCATCATTCATTGCATCCAATAAAGGGTGTCCTACAAATTCAACATCGAAATTAAATTTTTTATAAAAATCCTTTTCGAAAGGAAGAATCACAAACATTTTATCAACTATTCGTTTTATTTTTTTTACTCTTCCTTGCTTCCATGCCCATATTTGAGGAGATATGTAATAATATACCGGTATATTTAGTTGCTTAACAAAAGAAGCCATTTTTAGGTTAAAGCCGGGATAATCAATTAGAATAACGACATCAGGCTTATAAAAGACAATATCTTTTTTGCAAAATTTAAAATTACTTAAAATTGTTTTCAGATTAAATAACACCTCCACAAACCCCATAAAAGCCAAGTCTTTATAATGCTTTACAACACAACAACCTTGTTCTTTCATTAAATCGCCACCCCAACAACGAAATTCCGCAATCGAATCCTTGCGCTTAATCGCTTTAATTAAATTAGCCCCATGTAAATCGCCTGAAGCCTCCCCTGCTATAACATAATATTTCATTCACCTACTTATTTAATTAAATACTCATGAGCAAAATAAATCAATATATAAATAAATGTTACCAAAAGTATTCCTCTTCCGGTTCTATCGTATTTAATTTTAACCATGTAATAGCGAAAAACAAAAATATTACTGACAATAGCAATAAGATACATGGTAGAAGGGACAAGTAAGACATAAAGATGAAATAAATAACAAATAAATGCATTAATTCCATATATTATTCCAAATAAAAGTAAAGGCATTAAAATTCCTAAAATAATTCCTAACCCGATATGATCTTTCTTTAATATTTTTTTCATGATTCCAATTCTTTAAGTTGTTCAATAGCATAATGAGCTGTAAAATCGTATTCAACAGGTACTACAGAAATATATCCATTTTTAAGTGCCCATTCATCGGTATCGCATCCTTTATCATTATTAACAAATTCTCCTTTTAACCAATAATATTTTTTTTGATGAGGGTCTTTTCTCATTTCATATTCATCGGCCCAATAAGCATGTGCCTGTCGGCATACCTTTACCCCATTAATAGTTTTTAATTTCGGTAAATTAACATTTAAACAAATTTTATTAGGTAACCCCTTTTTAAGTACATTCTTAGCTATTGCTAAAACATAAGTGTCAAATTTCGATAAATCGGCATCCATAGAATTATCTATCATAGAAAACCCAATACTTGGAATGCTTTCGATGGCCCCTTCTAAAGCTGCAGACATAGTTCCTGAATAAATTACGTTTATAGAAGAATTAGACCCGTGATTAATTCCACTTACCAGCATATCGGGTTTACCATGAAGAATTTTATTGACAGCAAGTTTTACACAATCAACGGGAGTACCACTACAACTATATTCTTTATTATGTTCATGTTTATTGGCAGGTTCTAATCTAATAGGGTTTGCAATGGTTATTGCATGTCCCATTCCCGATTGTGGCTTGTCTGGTGCAACGACCACAACATCCCCAATCTTTTTCATTAATTTAATTAAATGTCTTATTCCTGGAGCAGTTATTCCATCATCGTTAGTAACTAAAATAACAGGTTTTTTTTTATTTTTTAAGTTCATCATTCTATTTATTCGATAATTTACAAATATAACTCATTTTTATTTTCAATATATTATTAAAAAAAACAAATAATACTTAAATTTGACTATTAATCTATCTAAACCATGACCTCATTATTTTTAAAAACAAGTTTTATTTCCCTATTTGTATTATTATTGAATAATACAAGCTATACACAAGTGGTATCTGATATTGATTCGCTGAATAAAACATATATAAACTGGCATCTTAAAGGGCCTAACGAAAATAAGATAGAAGGGATACGATTAGAAAAAACATATACTAAACTATTAAAAAACAAAAACCCGAAAAAGAAAATAGTTGTTGCTGTTATCGACAGTGGCGTTGACACCTCGCATGTTGAGCTTAGCGGAAGAATATGGAAAAACGAGGATGAGATTCCCAATGATGGAATTGATAACGATTTAAACGGATATACAGATGATATTTATGGATGGAATTTTATTGGCAATACAATAGGAGAAAACCTAAAATCGGAGAACTTAGAATATACACGGATATATAAAAAATTAAATCCCCGTTTTCAATATATTAAAAGTAGAACAGATGTTGCTGCCAATGAATTAGAAGAATATAAATTATACATTGCTTGTAAGGAGAAATACAATAAAGAGCTCTCTAATTATCAATCACAAAAAAACAACATCGCATCTTTAATAAAAAAAATTGAAACGTCCGATTCTATTATTAAGAACTATTTAAAAAAGGAAACCTATACTAATACAGATGTTGAATCTATTTCCTCTTCGGACGAATTAATTAAAAATGCAAAAAATATTTATCTCAGTAATTATAAAAAAAATATTTCGTTAAAGGGAATTGAACCTTATTTGAACCATGTTGAACTATATCTTAACAAATATCTCAACCTTGATTTTGAGCCAAGAACACTTTTGGGCGATGACCCTGAGAATATTAATGATACAAAATATGGAAACCCAGATGTTATGGGCCCTACACCAGAACACGGAACGTTAGTAGCTGGATTAATTGCAGCCCAAAGAAATAATCAGATTGGGATTAACGGAATTGCCGAAAACGTTGTTATTATGCCTATACGTGTTGTTCCGGAAGGAGATGAACGCGACAAAGATGTTGCACTTGCCATACGATACGCTGTTGATAATGGAGCAAATATCATAAATATGAGTTTCGGTAAAGCATTTTCCCCTCAAAAAGAATGGGTTGATAGTGCTATCCAATATGCTACAGAACACCATGTATTACTTGTACATGCTTCGGGTAATGATGGAGTAAACAACGATTTAATTCCACACTACCCATCCTCTACTTATAATAATGGCTCTAAAGCAAAAACAATGATTACTGTAGGGGCTTCCAACATATACCTTGACCAAGAGCTGGCTGCTATTTTTAGTAATTACGGACAAAGTGTTGATTTGTTTGCCCCCGGTGTAAATATCGTTTCTTTATATCCGGGCAATAAATATAACAAAACCAATGGCACCAGTTTTTCGTGCCCTATTGTTTCTGGTATTGCAGCGTTAATATGGTCGTATTATCCCGATTTAAGTACAGAAGAATTAAAAGACATTCTCTTAAATTCGGTTACTTCGTATAAAAAGCTTTCTGTTTATCAACCTGGTTTAAATTCAGCGAAAAATGAAATAGTTCCTTTTAGTCAGCTAAGTGCTACGGGAGGTATTTTAAATGGATACAAAGCAATTAAATTGGCAGAGAAAACAACAAAAAGAAAAAAATAATTCTTATTTAGGAATTAATCATTTTATAATGACATCTTAGCACATCTTTTTTATCGGGGCTATGTAGGTGCATCCCATTACCTTTACACCATTTATAAACATCGCATTTAGCACAAATCCCTTTTTTAGTCCAATCCCTATTTCTCATTACTTGAAATTTATTATTCCAGACATCCCAAAAATCATGGTTATAAATATTCCCTTGAATATACTGATGATTAATATTAGGACACGCACTTATAGAACCATCGGCTAATACAGATGCGATATTAATTCCGGCTCTACAAAAGAAAAAACCATTACGAACCTCATTTTCATAATTCCCTAAAAACCCTTCACAGCCATAACTTATATTAATTTTATTCTCTTCGCTTGTTTTTTTAATAAACTCCATTAACATTTTAAATTGACTATCGGAAATATCTAACAGCGGGTTTTCAGTGGCTCGTCCAATGGGGAATATTGTAAAAATACGCCATTTATTCACACCTTCTTCAATTAACAAGTCTTTTAAGCGATCTAACTCATGAATATTTTTTTGATTAACACAGGTAACTACATCATATACTGGATCATGTGCTTTTACAATCATTTGAATCGCTTTCATCGCCTTCTCCCACGAATCTGGCTTGCCTCTTAACCAATTATGACTAGATGCAAAACCATCCAAACTAATAGTAATAGAACGCATACCCGAATCGATTAAAGATTGAAATCGTTCTTTTGTTAAGTTATATCCATTTGAAACAATCCCCCAAGGGAATCCTAACTTATAAAGCTCTTTCCCGCAAAGTTCCAAATCTTTACGCAGCAGAGGCTCTCCCCCTGTAATAACAATCATTGTTTTATGTGGATTAACTTTGGTAGAAATATTATTTATTACCTTTAAGAAATCCGTAAAAGGCATATCTTTCGTTAGTGCATCTTTACGACAATCGCTGCCACAATGCAAACAATTCATATTACAGCGCAAAGTACATTCCCAGAAAAGATAAGAAAGTTCATGCTGAATTGTTTGAACTTTTATATACTTACTAAAAATATTTAAAGCTATTCTTTTTTTAAGCGGGATTGATTTTTTTTCCACGATTCATTTCGTTAGGTTTCTCAATTCCCTTTTCTTTATTTGGCTTTTGAGCTGTTTTCATTTGTACTGCACGGTGATTATTGGGTTCATTCGATGGTCTCCATGCTGATTTAGGAGTGCCGTAACATGCTTCAAATAGTATTAGAACACTACACACTCCTAATAATTTTAATATATTCTCTAAAAAAAGAATTTTGAAATTATATAGCATTTTTTTCATTATAAATATTATTTAAGGTTCATTGACACAATAATTGCATTTAATTTTTGATCTACTAACCTATTTGCTTCATCAAATTCATTTATATTTTTAATTTCTGTTTTCACACCAAAATAAAATTTTATTTTAGGTTCTGTTCCAGAAGGACGAACCGTAATAATGGTGCCATCGTATAAAAAGAATTGAATTACATCTGATTTCGGTAAATGAATTATATTTTGATTATTCGACTGAAAATTATTTTCCACTTGTAAGAGATAATCTTTTATTTTAATTACTTCCTGCCCATTAATTTGTTTAGGTGGATTATTACGATAATTTATCATCATTTGTTTTATTTCATCAGCTCCATC
>DAOLWT010000007.1:0-23086 GCA_035421345.1 Bacteroidales bacterium | reverse complement strand
ATTACTAAAAATGCACGTATTCCTTTTGTTGAAGTTGCTCAAAAATGTAATGTAAGTGGTGCAGCTATTCATCAGCGGGTACAACAACTTACAGCTGCCGGAGTAATAACAGGTTCTCAATTTTCTATTTCTCCTCGTTTAATGGGATATACAACCTGTGCCTATATTGGAATTCAACTGCATTTAATTAGTAGAAAATCGCATATAGAAGCCTATAATAAAATAATGAAAGTACCAGAAATAGTGGAATGTCACCACGTTTCAGGAAAACATTCATTACTGATAAAAATTTATACCAAAAATAATGAACATCTAAAAGATATTATCATTGAGAAGATTCAATCTATTCCGGAAGTCATATCAACAGAAACGTTTATTTCCTTGCAGGAAGGCTTCCACCGACAGGTACCAATAGAATAAACTAAAATTGTGTTACAGTTTAGTTAAACACGATTCAATTAATTTCCAGGTTCTTTCAATATCATGGTCGAGTCCTACCGAAAAACGAACTAAACCGGGCGACATGCCCATTTCTTTCTGAATATCTTCCGGCACTTCCGAAGAGGTACTTTTTCCTGAATTACTAAAAAGTGTTTTAAAATAACCCAGGCTAACAGCTAAGTAACCAACACCCATTTCTTCCATAATTTCCATAAACGTGTTTGCCTTTTCAGATGTTAACATATCGATGGTAAATACGCCACCATAGCCAAAACCCGGATTCATCATTTGTGTTAATAGTTCATGATCTTTGTGATTTTTTAAGCCCGGGTACGATACTGAAATCCCTGCTTTTTTAAATTGTTCGGAAAGGTAGAGCGCATTTTTACTGTGCTGCATCATTCGAATATGAAGCGTATGAAGGTTTTTTAAAATACTTGAAGAACGAAGTGGATCTAAAACAGGACCTAATAACATAGCCGTACCATCGTTAACATTGCAAAGCGAATCAATAAAGTCCTTTTTACCGCATATTGCTCCGGCTACACAATCATTTTTCCCGTTGATAAATTTAGTTAGACTATATACAACAATATCGGCTCCTAAAAGAAATGGAGAAACAATCATTGGCGTAAAGGTGTTGTCAACAATAAGTTTTACATTCTTTTGATGTGCTATTTTTGATATAGAAGGAATATCGGTAATTTGTAATAAGGGATTTGTCATGGTTTCCGAATAGATAATTTTTGTATTCGGTTTTATTGCTTTTTCAACAGCTTTTAAATCGGTAATATCAACGAAGCTAACGCTAATATTAAATTTAGGTAAATAATTTTGAAGAAAGGCAAAAGTACCGCCATATATGGTTTGACTTGAAATGATATGGTCGCCGTGATTGCAATTATGTAAAATAGCTGAAGTTATCGCACTCATACCGGAACCGGTTACCCATGCAGCTTCTGTTCCTTCCATGGCTGCCAATGCATCTGCTAAATATTTATTGCTGGGATTCCAATGTCGTGAATATAAAAAACAGCCTTCTGCACATCCGTCAAATGTGTCTTTCATGGTTTTAGCTTGCATAAAAGTAAAAGTGGCAGAATCTGTAATAGATGGATTTACATCACCAAATTCGCCAAATTGTAATATGTCCTGTATTTTAGAAGCAGCATCATGTTTTTTCATAATTTTATGTTTTATAAAAAATGTTAATAATTAATTTAAAGTACAAAAATAATAATAAAATATAAGTAAAAAAAAGAAAAAAAAGAAAAAATATAATGTAAACATCAAAAAAACATTAAATATCTAAAATGTAAAACATTGAATTATTTGAAATTGTTATTTCCGAATTTTCTATTGCTTTTTTAATTATTTTCGCAAATAGATAAATCAAAACATAAAGAAATGAATTACGATTTAATAGTTATAGGCAGTGGACCGGGAGGTTACGTAGCTGCCATAAGGGCATCTCAATTAGGATTAAAAGTTGCTGTGGTTGAAAAAAGTGAGTTAGGTGGCATTTGTCTGAATTGGGGATGTATTCCTACCAAAGCCCTATTAAAAAGTGCGCAGGTATATACCTATTTTAAACATGCCTCTGATTATGGTATTCAATTCGAAGGACAAATAAAACCCGATTTTGAAGCGGTAGTTAAAAGAAGCCGTGGGGTGGCAGAGAATATGAGTAAAGGGATACAATATCTTTTTAAAAAAAATAATATTGAGGTAATAAACGGTTTTGGAAAAGTGAAACCTGCTAAAACAGTAGAGGTAACAGATAATGACGGAAATATAAAAGAGTATACCGCCAATTCTATTATTCTTGCTACCGGTGCTCGTTCTCGGCATTTACCAAATTTACCGCAAGACGGGAAAAAAATAATCGGATATCGCGAAGCAATGACCTTGCCTAGCATACCTACATCTTTAGTAGTGGTTGGTTCAGGAGCTATTGGCTCCGAATTTGCCCAGTTTTATAATGCTATGGGAACAAAAGTGACACTAATAGAATTATTACCCAATATTGTTCCAGTTGAAGATGAAGATGTATCTAAACAGTTAGAACGTTCTTTTAAAAAAGCAGGAATAAAAGTAATAACAAGTGCCAGTGTTGATAAAGTAGATACAAGCGGAGAAGGATGTAAGGTAACCGTTACAACAAAAAAAGGAGAGGAAATTATTGAAGCTGAAATCGTTTTTTCTGCCGTAGGCGTATCTACGAATATAGAAGGAATTGGCTTAGAAGAAACTGGGATTAAAACAGAAAAAGGAAAAATAATAGTCGACGATTTTTATAAAACGAATCTAGAAGGATATTATGCTATCGGCGATATTGTACATGGGCCTGCCTTAGCACATGTTGCTTCTCACGAAGGTATTGTATGTGTTGAAAAAATTGCCGGACATAATCCTTTACCGGTCGATTATACCAATATTCCGGGATGTACCTATACCACCCCTGAAATTTCATCGGTTGGGTTCACTGAAAAAAAAGCAATAGAAGCCGGTTACGAAACTAAAGTGGGGAAATTTCCCTATATGGCATCTGGAAAAGCGGCTGCTTCGGGAAACAAAGATGGATTTGTTAAAGTTATCTTCGATGCAAAAACAAATCAGCTTTTAGGTGCACACATGATAGGCGATAACGTAACAGAAATGATAGCTGAAATTGTGTTAGCCCGGAAATTGAAATCAACGTATCGAGAAATATTAGATGCGGTTCATCCTCACCCAACCATGTCGGAAGCGGTGATGGAATCCGTTGCGGCTGCTTATGGAGAAGTTATTCATTTGTAATAAGATATTTCTTTTTATTCGGAAATGGATTTAAAATAATGATTGATTAATATTATGTGCGGAATTACCGGGGTATATGCTTTTAATAAGAGTGCACTTTCCTTTAAAAATCAAATAGAAAAGGCGCTTGTAAAGCTATATAACAGAGGCCCCGAAAGTTCAGGCAGCTTCTTTTGCAATCAAGTTGGGTTAGGTCATACCCGACTAGCCATTATCGATTTATCTGAATCCGGCGCACAGCCTTTCACTGATTTATCGGAGCGGTTTACCATTGTTTTTAATGGAGAGTTTTTTAATTATAAAGAACACCGAAATGACTTATTAAAAAAAGGAATTCGTTTTAAATCGGAAAGCGACACCGAGGTTTTGCTTCATCTGTATATAACTGAAGGGCCGTCATGTCTTCAAAAAATAAATGGCTTTTTTTCTATTGCCATTTACGATAAGCAAGAAGAAACATTGTTTATTGCTCGCGATAGAATGGGCGTAAAACCTTTATTTATTTATCAGGATAACGATAAATTTATTTTTGCATCCGAATTAAAAGCATTGCTTGAATATGGTATAAATAAAGAAATAGATAGAACCTCATTAGCTCAATATTTACAGTTAAATTACATTCCTAGTCCGTATTCTATTTTTACTAATATTCGTAAATTAAAACAAGGAAATTATATAATAATTAACAAAGGAACCATACAAGAAAAGGAATATTATACCATCCCTTTTTATCAGCAAAAGCAGCTATCAATACCCAATATTTCTTATTCGGAAGCGCAAAATGAATTAAAAAAATTATTAGCTGAATCTGTTAAAAAACGCATGGTATCGGATGTTCCTTTAGGCTCATTTTTAAGTGGTGGCGTTGATTCATCTATTATTGTTGCATTAGCATCGAAGTATACCGATAAGTTAAAGACTTTTTCGATTGGTTATAAAGATGAACCATTATTCGATGAAACAAAATATGCAAAGCTCGTAGCCAAAAAATTTAATACGGAACATACGGAGTTTATTTTATCTAACGATGATTTGTTTTCAATCCTTTTCGAAGTGCTGGATTATACAGATGAGCCTTTTGCTGATTCATCGGCACTAGCTGTTTATATGCTGAGCAAACAAACACGCAAAAATGTTACTGTTGCTTTATCGGGTGATGGAGCGGATGAGCTTTTGGGTGGTTATAATAAACATAGAGCAGAATATAGAGTTAGGAATGCAGGAATAGTTGAAAATATTATTGCTTATATGAGTCCTATTTGGAAAAGATTTCCTCAATCAAGAAATACTTCTTTTTCGAATCTTATAAGACAATTAGACCGATTTTCAGAAGGCCTGAAATTGTCGGCAAAAGACCGTTATTGGCAGTGGTGTAGCTTTGCCACAGAAAAAGAAATAGCTCAATTATTCACCTATCCGAAAGAGATTTATTCCGAAAGAAAACAAAATATAGTAAAGAATATTAATCCTACTAGAGGAATGAATGATGTGTTACTTACCGATATGCAATTGGTTTTAGTGAATGATATGCTGGTAAAAGTAGATATGATGTCGATGGCAAATTCGTTGGAAGTAAGAACTCCTTTTTTAGATTACGAATTAGTGAATTTTGCGTTTTCCTTACCTTCCGAATATAAAATGGATAAAAATACAGGAAAGAAGATTTTACAAGATTGTTTTCAAGATGTATTACCTCCGGAAATTTATCATCGAAAAAAACATGGCTTTGAAGTTCCATTATTAAAATGGTTTAGAAAAGAATTAAATACGTTAATTTTTAATGAATTGTTAGAAGACAATTTTATAAAACAACAAGATTTATTTGAAATAACAGAGATTCGAAAATTAAAAAATAAGTTAATGTCGCCCAATCCGGGTGATGCAGCTTCTAGAATATGGGGCTTAGTTGTTTTTCAATATTGGTGGAAAAAGTACATGGTTAATAACTAATTAAATTCAAAATATTTTTTCTTATAATGGTTAAATTAATATCATTACATTCACATTTCAATAAAATTTAGGTGCCAAAAGTTTTACGTATCATAAACCGTTTTAATTTAGGTGGGCCAACATATAATGCCGCTTACCTCACTAAATATTTATCGCCCGAGTTTGATACATTGCTTTGTGGTGGTACAATAGACAAGGCCGAAGGGGATGCTACATTTATTGTTTACAACCTGGGAATAGAACCTAAGATAATTTCCGAAATGCATCGTTCTATTAATTTGCAGGCTGATTATAAAGCTTATCTTAAAATTAAATCAATTATTTCCGATTTTAAACCCGATATTGTTCATACCCATGCATCAAAAGCAGGAGCATTGGGGCGTTTAGCCGCTTATCGGATGGGTGTTCCTGTTATTTTACATACGTTTCACGGACATGTTTTTGATAAATATTTTAGTTCTCTTTCATCTAACATATATATTCAAATAGAACGTTTTTTAGCTAAAAGAAGTTCGAAAATTATTGCGTTATCCGAAAATCAAAAAAATGAGTTGGCACATAAGTTTAAAATTTGTTCTGAAGATAAAATTCATGTTATTCCATTAGGTTTCGATTTAGACCGCTTTCAAGAGAATACCCAAGAAAAAAGAAAAAGTTTTCGGGAAGATTATAAAATAAATGATGATGAAATAGCAATCGCAATTATTGGAAGATTGGTGCCTATAAAAAACCATGAATTATTTCTGAATGTTGTAAAAGAGGTTATAAAAAAATCAACTAAAAAGCTGCGTTTTTTTATTGTAGGAGATGGCGAAAGTAAAGAGTTTATAATTCAAAAAGCCAAAGACTTAGATTTAACTTTTACCCAAGATAAACAGCAGTCAAATAAAAATTTAATAACGTTTACATCCTGGATAAAAGAGATAGATGTGGTTGTTGCCGGTGTCGATATCGTTATGTTAACATCTCTTAATGAAGGAACTCCCGTAAGTATAATTGAAGCACAGGCAGGCGGGAAGCCTGTTGTTAGCACTAATGTGGGGGGTATAGAAAATGTGGTAATTCCAGGAGAAACAGCCTTTTTATCGCCGAGTAATGAAAGTAATCCATTGGTAACTAATTTATTATTATTAATAGATTCGGAAGAATTAAGGATAAAAATGGCAGCGAAGGGTTGGTTGCATGTAAAAGAAAAATTTCATTATAATCGGCTGGTTAACGATACTAAAAAATTATATACCGACTTACTGAAACAATAATTGTATATTTTCGTATTATAAAAGATATAAAAAACTTTTTATACATTTGTTTTTTCACCAACATATTACAATGAAAAAGATATTTATATATATTTCGTTATTATTCTTTCTGGCTTCTTGTAAAGTGTTTGCTCCCAGTCAAATGCTTCGTACAAAAGTGGATTATAAGTATGCCGAATTTTCGAAAGAGCAAACCGATCAAGAATATAAAATTGCTCCTTTCGATAAAATATCTTTTAAATTAGCTACTAATAATGGGGAAAATTTAGTAAACCCTTTGGCAACAAGCGGAACAGCTGTTAGTTCAAGTGGTGGAGGTTTAGCTTTTACGGTAGAATACGACGGAATGGTTAAATTTCCGGTTTTTGGAAGAATTAAGGTTAGTGGCTTAACTATTAAAGAGTTAGAAGTAATGTTGGAAGAAAAATATGCTCAATATTATAACGATCCTTTTGTACAAATAGAAGTTAGTAATATGCGAGTTATCTTGTTTAGCAATGGATTATCGGGCGATGCATCTGTTATTACCCTTTCGAATCCGAACATGACTCTTTTCGAAGCATTGGCTACAGCAGGAGGTGTTTCAGGAGGAAAAGCGTATAATATTAAAATAATAAGAGGGGATTTAAAAAACCCACAAATATTTTTGGTCGATTTATCAACTTTAGATGGCGTAAAAAAAGCAAATTTGGTTTTACAAGCCAACGATATTATTGTAATAAAACCAAGAAATAATGTATCGGAACGAATAATTACGTTCGTTACTCCTTATTTAACTTTAGCTTCGTTTTTATTATTGATGTACAATACGATTAAATAAAAAATGGGACAACAGAAAATATCTATCATAAACGATGAAATCGACATTAAACTGTTTTTGTATATTACAAAAAAGAGTTTTTTGTATGTTTTATTATTTCTAGGAATATCTTTTTCGTTAGCATTTTTTTATTTAAGATATACTTAACCTATTTATAGTTCGAGTGCTACCATTCAAATTAGTTCTAACGATGAAAAAGTTCGTCAAATATTAGAAACAGAAAACGACCTGGGGCAACAACAAAACGATTTAACACAAGCGAAAGAAATTTTAAGTTCTTCTGTATTTTTAAGCAAAGCTCTTTCTAAACTCCCTCTCGATATTAGTTATTTTTACGAAGGTAGAATATTGTCGTATGAACAATATAAATCATCTCCTTATATAATTGAATCTAAAATAATAAGTCCTTCTATTTATGAAGTACCTATTTATTTAAAATTTTTTACAAATCAAAAATTCGAATTATCATACACCATACCTGGATCAAAAAAGTTCGAAAAAGAATATAAAATCTCGGAAAAAGTAGTCCTTCCCGAAATTGAATTAACTGTTAATTATACGGATATTGATCAAATTGAATTTAGTAATAGTATTCTCGATCAAAATTCGTATTTTTTTATTTTAAAAAATCCAGATAATATTGTTTCTACTTATTTGTCGGAGTTAAGCATCTCTATATTAAATGAAAACGCTAAAACAATAAAGTTAACGGTTGAAGATAGAAACCCAACACGTGCTTATGATATTGTTTCTGCTATAGTAGAAGATTACAAAATATATGGTGTAGAGAAAAAAGCAGAAAGTGCTAATAGTGTACTCGATTTTATTGATAGACAACTTAATGTTATTTATGATACCTTGTATCAATCGGAAGTAAATTTAGATAGTTTTAAAAAAGCGTATAACCTCGATTCTTCCGATGTGTCGGAAATTCCATTACCTTCTATTTATACTAGAATTAATGATTTTGAAAAACAAATAGTCGATATTGAATTAGAACAAAGTTTACTAAAAGAAGTGGAAGAAAGTTTAAAGGATAAAGATATTGATATATATAAATTGATTGCCATTATTGCAGGAAGTCAGTTTGAAAATAATATTAGTGCTTATTTAAGCTCGCTTCAGGAGCTTTTGTTAAAGAAAGAGCAGTATTTATATGATGTTACTAAAAATAGCAGTCAAATTAAATCGTTAAACTACCAAATAGATATTCAGAAAAAATTATTGCAAGAAATAATAGTTACGTTAAAAACGAATTTAGAAACAAAAAAGTCGAAATTAAATAAGCTTTTAACCGATTATGAGTCAATAGCACAAGTTGGACCTAAAGCAAAATATAATGTTTACGAGTATAGCCGACTTCAGCGAATGTATAATATAAGTGTTCAATTTTATAATAAACTGGCTGAAAAGAAAGCAGAATATCAAATTTCAAAAGCGGGCTATGTATCGGAAATTGTATTGTTGGAAAAACCATATATCCCGAAAGATTCTATTTCACCCAGACGAAGACTAATCTATTTTGGCAGTATAATAGCTGCATTAATAATAAGTTTGGGATTGATTTTAGTTAGATATTTATTTTATAATGAAATTACCAATATTAATGATGTTATAAAATATACCGATGCTCCTATCCTTGGAATTATTCCTAAATACAAGAAAGATATTCCTGTTTCGCAGCTCATAGTTGATCATAAGCCAAAATCGCTCATAGCAGAAGCACTTCGATCGGTAAGAACAAATCTTCAATTTATAAATAACGATCCGGGCACCAAAGTGATAGCCATAACATCTTCTATTTCAGGAGAAGGGAAAACATTTGTTTCTTTGAATTTGGCCGGAATTATGGCGTTTTCTGAAAAGAAAGTAATAGTAATGGATTTCGATTTAAGAAAACCGAAAATACATATAGGGTTTAAAGTTGAAAATAAAAAGGGGATAAGTACTATTTTAATGGGACTTAATAAAATAGATGAATGTATTCAACACAGCTCAGTCGATTATCTCGATTTTATTACAGCAGGTCCTGTTCCACCTAACCCTGCCGAATTAATGCTTAACCCAAGAATGCCTGAGTTAATAAATTACCTTAAAGCGAAATACGATTATATCGTAATAGATAATCCTCCTATTGGAATAGTAACCGATGGAATGAAAAGCATGCTGTTAGCCGATTATCCAATATATGTTTTTAAAGCCGGTCATTCAAAAAGAGTATTTGTTCAGAATGTAGATAGGTTAATAAAAGAAAGTAATTTGAAAAAATTGGCTATTGTCTTGAATGCAGTTGAGCCTCAATATTCTGCCAGCAATTATGGAAAAGGGTCTACTTATGGACAAGGGGGTTATGGTTACGGTTATGGATATGGATATACCTATGGTTACGGCTATTACGACGAAGATCATTTGATGCCTGTTAAGAAAAAGTTTTTCCTAGATAGGATTTCAAATTATATATTAAAGAAATTATTTAACATAAATTAATGTTTTAAATGAAAGTGGATGAGACACCTATTGAGGGTTTATTAATAATACAACCGGACGTTTATTTTGATGAGCGAGGGTATTTTTTAGAAACATATAATAAAGAAAAATGGAAGGAATTGGGGATTAATTTCGATTTCATGCAGGATAACCAATCTCAATCATCAGAAGGTGTTTTAAGAGGATTGCATTTCCAAAATCCCCCTTATGCTCAAGGAAAATTAGTAAGTGTTATTGCCGGTGCTGTAATAGACATAGCGGTAGATTTAAGAAAAAAATCAAAAACCTATGGTTCTTATTTCGCATTAGAATTATCGGAACAAAATAAAACTATCTTTTGGATACCTCCCGGTTTTGCACATGGGTTTGTTTCTTTGCAAGATAATACCATATTTTCATATAAATGCACACAAGTATATAACAAACAATCAGAAGCTTCTATTCGTTGGGATGATACAGATTTAGCCATTGATTGGAAAATTCAAAACCCAATAATTTCTGAGAAAGATAGAAATGCTCCGTTTTTTAAAGAGTATATTTCAATGTTTTAAACAAAAAAAATAGTATTTTTGCAAATTCTTTTTGAAAATTAAAACTAGATGCACAATTATATTCTTTTTGAATATGTTATTTTTTTTACAGCCTGCTTAGTTTTTTCAATTTTAATTAATTCGATTTTACTAAAATTTGTAAAAACACTCGGTATTAGAAATAATAATGATACCGTTATCCGTTGGAGTGAAACATCAAAACCTGCAATTGGCGGTATATCATTTTTCATTCTTTTTTTATTATCTATTACCGCTTTCCCTTTTTTATTTGAAGAGAGTCAATATTTCTTAAACCTCAATTTTATTGGTTTGTTATTTGCATCTTGTTTGGGGTTTTTAATGGGCTTATTTGATGACGCATACAATACCAAGCCATTAATTAAAATATTTACTCAAATTACATGTGGTATAATACTTATTTCTACCAATATGTATATTCATTTGTTCGATAACGAAATGCTTAATTATATTATAACGTTGTTGTGGGTGGTTGGTATGATGAATGCTATTAATATGTTAGATAATATGGATGCAATAACAACCATCGTTTCTATTTCCATTGTTCTTACTATTATTCTAAATCTATATATTATTGGAGATATGCATCATCCGGATGTATTCATATTAATAGGTATCTTAGCCGGACTAATCGGTTTTTTAAAGTTTAATTGGAATCCATCTAAAATGTATATGGGAGATACCGGAAGTCAGTTTTTAGGTATATTTTTAGCCTATTTTGGAATAAAATATTTTTGGAACCAGGGAAATATAAGCGGACAAGAAATATTTTCTAAACAAATAATTTCTGCGATTTTAATTTTCGCTATACCAATTATTGATACAACAACCGTTTTCATTAAACGGATAAGAAATAAAAAAACACCTTTTATTGGAGGCAGAGACCACACTACGCATCATATGTCGTATTTAGGATTTTCTGAAAAACAAGTGGCTCTTATTTATGCAGGTATTTCGGTAGTAAATATAATTTTATCTATCATTATTTTTAACTATATCTCACAATGGAGTTATTGGCATATTACCTTGTTTAGCTTTTATTTATTAATGCTGTTTACTTCCTTATTTTATATTGCCAATTTAAATACTCAAAATAATAAGTAAAAAGCATGTTGTACAAAAAACTTTTTTTCTTTTTTTTTATAATTCAATTCATTGTTTTTCTCACCTTTCTCTTCTATTCTTCAAAACCGGTAAACGATACGGATGCAGATTATAAACAAACGTTTTATAAAAATTATCGTATATTTTCTATAGAAATTCCTGAGTCGGTTAATTTTGCAGGTGAAGAGATAAAAACAAATCGTTTTGATATTCGAGAAAGTTTAGAAAAAGAAATACTCGTAAATACCTATTGGCAGTCACAAACATTATTATTAATTAAAAGAGCAAATCGTTATTTTCCCATAGTAGAACCCATTCTTAAGAAATATAATATTCCCGATGATTTTAAATATTTGGCATTAGCTGAAAGCGGGTTTGTTAATAACATCGTTTCCCCTGCAGGTGCATCGGGCGTTTGGCAATTTTTAAAAGCAACCGCTATTCAATATGGTTTAGAGGTGAACGAAAATGTAGACGAGCGTTATCATATTGAAAAATCGACCGAGGCCGCTTGTAAGTACCTTTTGGATGCTTATAAAATTTATAAAAGTTGGACATTAGTTGCAGCGTCTTATAATATGGGAATGGGGGCATTAAATAAACAGATTGCCCATCAAAACGCAAATAACTATTACGACCTCTTCTTAAATACGGAAACAGCCCGATACGTATATAGAATAATTTCTTTAAAATTAATAGTAAAAGATCCTAAATCGGTTGGGTTTTATATTAGGAAGAAAGATTTATATCCTGCAATTCCATCATTTACCGTTGAGGTGGATTCTTCAATAACTAATTTGGCAAAATTTGCTTCCGGATATAATATTAATTACAAAATTTTAAAAGAATTTAATTTGTGGATACGAAAGTCAACGTTTATTAATTTAGCCAAAAAGAAATATACTATTACCATTCCCAATATAGTTAATTACGATTCATTACAATTATCTGTTTCTGACGAACCTATAGTACTGCCGGATACATTAAAATAAAATAAATGGAAAAGGATAACACAGTAAATATGTCCACTGTTGTTAGTCAGGTAACAGAGAATCTGAAAGAACAGGAATGCATAGAAGTTTATGGTGCACGTGTTCATAATCTGCAAAATATTCATGTAGAAATTCCCCGTAATAAATTAGTTGTTATTACCGGTTTAAGCGGGAGTGGAAAATCTTCATTAGCCTTTGATACAATATATGCAGAAGGACAAAGAAGATATGTAGAGACATTCTCCTCTTATGCTCGACAATTCCTTGGCAATTTAGAAAGGCCTGATGTAGATAAAATTTCCGGCTTAAGTCCTGTTATTTCTATTGAACAAAAATCGACTTCTAAAAATCCACGTTCTACTGTTGGAACAATTACAGAAATATATGACTTCTTACGACTTCTTTATGCTCGTGTAGCAGATGCATATTCCTACAAAACCGGAGAGAAAATGGTTCGGTATTCCGAAAACCGAATTATTGAAACCATTTTAGAAAACTACGAAGGGAAAGAACTATATATCCTTTCCCCTATTATAAAAGGAAGGAAAGGTCATTATCGCGAAATGTTTGAGCAAATACGTAAACAAGGTTTCCTAAAAGTAAGAGTCGACGGAGTTATTAAAGAAATAGTTTTTGGATTTCAATTGGATCGATATAAAATACATGATATTGAAATAGTAATAGATAAAGTCAAAATTCAAAAAGAAGATTCTTTCCGATTAACGGAATCAGTTAAGACCGCTATGAAACATGGTAAAGGGGTCGTTGCGGTGATGGATAAAACAACAACCGAAATACGACAATATAGCCGGTTTTTAATGTGTCCAACAACCGGTATTTCTTATGAAGAACCGGAACCGAATTCTTTTTCGTTTAATTCACCTTATGGCGCTTGTCCTAAATGTAATGGATTAGGGACTATTACCGAACTAGATATTGATAAAATTATTCCCGACAGAAAGAAATCTATTAGTAAAGGGGGAATTATTCCATTAGGGGAAATAAAAAATAAATGGATTAATCATCAGCTGGAAGCTATCGGAAATAAATATGGGTTCGATATGAATACCCCTATTGAAGAGATATCGGAACACGCACTGGATATAATTTTATACGGGTCGGATGAAGTTTTTAAAGTGAAAGCAGATAATTATGGTGTTTCCGCTACGTATTCATTAAGCTTCGAAGGTATTGCCAGCTTTATTCATAATCAATTTCAAGAATCGGGTATTAATTCATTAAAAAAATGGGCTTATGGATTTATGAACGAAATTACATGCCCTAAATGTAATGGAAGTCGACTGAAAAAAGAATCGTTATATTTTAAAATTGGAGACAAAAACATTGCTGATATTGCATTGTACGATATGAATGCGTTAAAAAAATGGATACATCAGGTTGATTTAGTTTTGGATGAACGCAAAATAAAAATAGCTTCAGAATTAATCAAAGAGATTAAAAAAAGAGTCGAATTTTTATTAAATGTAGGACTCGATTATTTGTCGCTTAATAGACCTTCTAAATCATTGTCGGGAGGGGAGTCGCAACGAATTAGACTGGCAACACAAATAGGTTCACAGTTAGTAGGAGTTTTATATATATTAGATGAACCAAGTATTGGACTTCATCAACGGGATAATATTAAATTAATTCAGGCATTAAAAGATTTACGTGATATTGGAAACTCTGTTATTGTAGTAGAACACGATCAAGAAATGATTCTATCGTCGGATTATGTTGTAGATATTGGACCGGGAGCAGGCGTGTTTGGAGGGAAGATAGTAGCTCAGGGAAGTCCCGATGAATTAAAAAAATTTAATACCTTAACAACACAGTATTTGTTTGGTGTTAAAAAAATAGAAATACCATTTGAAAGAAGAAAAGGAAGCGGGAAACATATTAAGTTAACCGGTGCTAGTGGAAACAATTTAAAAAATATCGATATTCAAATTCCTTTAGGTAAAATGATATGTGTTACCGGTGTTTCCGGAAGTGGAAAGTCAACATTAATAAACGAAACACTTTATCCTATTTTAAGCCATCATTTTTATCGGTCTATTCAAAAACCACTATCATATAAATCTATTGAAGGGATAAAATATATAGATAAAGTGATTGAAGTCGATCAAAGTCCTATAGGTCGGACACCTCGATCAAACCCAATTACGTATATAGGTGTTTTTGACGATATCAGAAAATTATTTTCGCAATTACAAGAATCAAAAATTCGCGGATATAAACCAGGTCGATTTTCATTTAATGTAAAAGGCGGACGATGTGAGGAATGTCAAGGAGCCGGTGTAAAAACCATCGAAATGAATTTCTTACCTGAAGTCTATGTAAACTGCGACGTTTGTAATGGAAAAAGATATAATAGAGAAACGTTAGAGGTAAGATACAAAGGGAAAAGTATTAATGATGTTTTAAATATGACCTTCGGACAAGCCATTGTTTTTTTTGAACCAATTCCGCAGATTAATCATAAATTAAAAGCCATTAACGAAGTGGGATTATCTTATATAACACTCGGACAGCCTTCCACAACATTATCGGGTGGTGAAGCACAACGCGTTAAATTAGCCTCTGAACTGTCGAAGAAAGATACCGGTAATACCCTTTATATATTAGATGAACCGACAACAGGACTTCATTTTGAAGATGTTCGTGTGTTAATGGATGTATTAAATAAGCTCGTAAATAAAGGGAATACAGTTATTATTATTGAGCATAATATGGAAGTTATTAAAATGGCCGATCATATTATTGATATTGGGCCCGAAGGAGGCGAAAGAGGGGGCCTTATTTTAGCCGAAGGAACTCCCGAAGAAATTATTAAGATTTCCGAAAGTTATACGGCAAAATACCTCCAAGAATATCTTTCGAAAATATAAAATTGCATATGCTATCTTGATAAACTTTTTGAATAGTTGTATCTTTGCTAAAAATAATTAATATGAGAGAAGAAGATTTAAAAGAAGAAGATAAAATTCGCGAAGCCTTGCATCAAAAAGATTGGACAGAACTTAAATCTTCCGATTCATGGCAAATATTTAAAATAATGGCCGAATTTGTGGAAGGGTATGAGAAGCTTGCTATTATTGGTCCTTGTGTAACTATTTTTGGCTCAGCCCGTACCCCCAAAGATCATCCATACTATCGCTTAGCAGAAGAAACAGCCTATAAAATGGCTAAAGCCGGCTTTGGTATTATTTCTGGTGGAGGTCCTGGAATTATGGAAGCCGCAAATAAAGGAGCAAAAATGGCTGGCGGGAAATCGGTAGGATTAAATATTCAATTACCGTTTGAACAACATCCAAATCCTTATATTGATCCCGATAAAAACTTGTCTTTTTATTATTTCTTTATCCGGAAAGTCATGTTTATGAAATATTCTCAAGGATTTATTGTGCTGCCCGGCGGATTTGGTACTTGTGATGAATTTTTTGAAGCTATCACGTTAATACAAACCAAAAAAGTAGCTAAATTTCCTGTAATTATGATGGGTAAAGAATACTGGGCCGGTTTATTAGATTGGATTAAAAATAAAATGATGGCTGAAAAAAATATTTGTCAAAAAGATATGGATTTATTTATGGTTACTGATGATATTGATGAAGCAGTAAAACATATTGAAGATTTTTATAAGAAATATTCATTAACACCTAATTTTTAACAACAAACTATTGTATATTTGTAAATAAGTTGTATTTTTAAAAAGTTTTATCGAACATAATGTTTGTCCTATAAACATTTTATGCATAAAAAAAAGATATTAATTATATTTTGTGTATTATTTTTTAATACCGTAATTTTTGCACAACTCATCGGAGATGAGCTAACTCCTAAAAAACCGGAGAAAGATACGTCCTATAATAAATATTCCCTTCCTTCTGTTTCCGGTGGTTTCGGAATAATGACGTATTTTGGCGACATCGGGATGTATAATAGTGAAGTTACCCATGTTGGTAAACTAAATGCCGGATATGCACTAAATGTAGAACAACGTTTTAAAAGTGCGTACGGAGTATCATTAAATCTAGCAAAAGGCTTACTTACCGAAATAGATAATAGACCTTACCGTCATCTTAATTTTCAATCAGATATATTTCACGCAAACCTAGGAGTGAATTTTCATTTTGATAACGATTTTATTATTAACAAAACCTCTCGCTTTGCTCCCTTTATTTCCCTTGGCTTAGGGTATATGTTTTTTAATGCAAAAGGCGATTTACGAGATGCAAGCGGAATAAAATATTGTTATTGGCCCGATGGCACTATTAGGGATAGAGAATATGATTGGGAACATCCTGAAAACGGGAACATCTTAAAAAGAGATTACACCTTTGAAACCGAACTCGACAGCTTAAATTTATTTAAACATAATTCTTTAATCATTCCTATAGGTGGAGGAATTAATTTTAAATTTTCTGATAAACTAGAAACAAATATTTCATCCATGTTTTACATAACCAAAACAGATGCTATAGATAATCTTAGTTATTTAAATAATTCGAATTTTAGCTTATTAAGTAAACATAATGATTGTTATATGTTTACAACAGTAACGCTTCAATATAATTTTGCAGGGAAATCGGGTAACCGCATTGGTAATAAATATTACAAAGAAGTTAATTTTGGTAAATTAGATAAAACAGATACCGATAACGACAAAATTCCGGATAGCTATGATTTATGCCCTGATACTCCTTTAGATGTTAAAGTTGATAATGACGGATGTCCACTTGATGGTGATGAAGACGGAGTTCCTGATTATTTGGATAAAGAACTCAAAACTCCTATTTCCAGTATTGTTGACCAAGATGGAATAGCGATAACGCAAAGGGATATTGAAGATAGATTTGTTAGGGATTCCTTAGTAATGGGAGGAGTTTTAATATTCGACAGAGACTCTACTCTTACTATTTCCGATGTAAATGATTCTGTTGTTCGACGCCAATATAAAGAATATTACAATAGTCTAAGTAACAGAAGTATAAATCAAGCTACGAATTTCGGACAAATAGTGATTATTTCAAACGATCAAGAGATAGACAATTCAGGTTATACTGTACCCCAAATTACGTTTAACTATAAAGATTTAATAAAGAACGATTTTAAAGCTCCTGTTAATGGGGTTGTTTTTACTGTTCAAATAGGCTCATTAGCAAACGATAACTCGTCCGAATACTACCAAACAACGCTAGGTATCTCCGAAGAAATAAAAGTCGATGCTTATCAAGGGGCCTATAAATATACGGTTGGTTCGTTTAATTCATATGCTTTAGCCCGAATTTATGCAAATACATTAAAAATAAAATCAGGTATTAATGCGTTTGTTGTTGCATTTAAAGACGGAGAAAGAATTCCAATTTCGGATGCAAGAGCCATTACCGGACAATAAAAAACAGATAAAATAGGTTGTTTTTAATAGAAATTTTATTCCCAAAAGCAACCAAATCAAAAATCTTTCGTCATTATAGTTGAAAATCGGTATATAAGATTTTTTGGAATAGCTTTTGTAACTCAATTCAATAATTTTAAAAACATAATTTATGAAAACATTAAAAATTTTAGGATGTCTAGTCTTGGTAGCTGTTATCGGAATGTTTTATTCATCATGTAAAAAAGATCAAAATGTTACAACTCCTGTAAAGGTTCGTTTAACAGATGCCCCTGGAAACTTTCAGCAGGTGAATGTAGAAATTTTAGGTGTAGAATTTAAGATTAATAAAGATACAGAAGTTAATTTAAATATTAATCAGGGTATATATAATTTGCTGGATTATACCAACGGATTAGATACCCTTATTGCTTATGCGGATGTTCCATCAGGAAAATTATCTCAAATTAGATTAATTTTAGGAACTAACAATACGGTTATGGTTGATAGCGTAATTTATCCTCTATCTACGCCTAGCGCAATGCAATCGGGATTAAAATTACAAGTTAAAACGGTACTCGAACCGGGTGTTTTATATGATATTTTATTGGATTTCGATGCAAATCAGTCTATTGGTTTATCGGGTAATGGAAAATATCATCTTAAGCCCGTAATTAGAACTATTAATGAAGCAATAAGCGGATCTGTTTCCGGAAGTATCTCAAATCTCGATGCATTGCCGGCAACGATTACGGCAACAGATGGAGTTAGTACTTACTCTACAATAACTACCAAACAACAATTTTTATTAATTGGAATACCGGAAGGAACATATACGATAACTGCAACACCTCAAACACCTTTTCAAGTTGTAACATTATCGGATGTTAAAATTAAAACAGGGGAAATGTTAAATTTGGGTACAATTCAATTCTAACTTTATAAAGTCTTAATTAATAACGAAGGAGAACATTTTTGATAATGCCCTCCTTTTTTTTATATTTGTTTTACCTTTTTTTTATTGATTTAACAAAAATAAATATTATGAAAAAATTAGTTACTTATTTATCTCTCTTTATCTGCGCATGTTTCCTCTTTATCTCTTGCGGACGAAACTATAGTGTTTCTTTTACCAAAAGGCATTATAGAAATGGATACTTTGTTAATTTTTCTAACGAAAAATCTTCCTTAAAAGAACGAAAAAAGATACTTGCTCAAAAAGAGAAAATAGATTTAACGATTAATGATAAACCACAATCATTTTCGACTAATGAAAGCCTTGCTGATAATATTTCATCTCCTATAAGTAAATCAGAAAATTCTGAAATAAACACAAATAAACAAAACAAGAACAAGATTTCTCTTAGCGATAAATTAAATAAGAATAGCACCACATCGAATACTTCTGTTTATAAAAAAAGTAAAATTTTACTTAAAAATGAACTTCGTAATAAGATTACGAACATTAAAAATTTCGATGATACAAACGATTCGCAAAATATTATAATAGCCGTTATTGTTATTTTGTTATTATTATGGCTTCTAGCTATGTTAAATCACGGATGGGGAATTGGAGGCTTATATCACCTATTATTATTGGTTATTTTAATTCTATTAATTTTATGGCTACTCGGTGCTATATAGTACCAATTGTAAATTTAAAAATAATCCAACAAATATTTTAAATTTTACAATGGTAATGCCGATGACATATATGCTTTCGGTATAAAATAGATGAAGGACATATTTTTTAAAAAATCGAAAATATTATCTTCTAAAAATGAAAAATAACTTCAAGTACTTTTCTTTATTTTTTTGTGCAATATTGCTTTTTGTTTCTTGCGGACGAAATTATAGTGTTTCTTTTACTAAACGTCAATACCGAAACGGATATTATATAAATTTTTCCGAACAAAAATCAACGTTAAAAGCTAAAAAAGAATTACATCCTCAAAAAGCAGTTGACAATATAAGGTTTCAACAAACAGAAAAAGAAAAATACAACAATGAACGATTAGCCGAAAATAGCTCAAATCGTCCTGAAAAAAAGTTTATTCAGGAGCTAAATAAGAAAAAAGAAAATAGAAATCAGATTTTTTCTTCCAGAAAAAATAAAAATAATACGACTACTTCAAATACAACGGGTTTTAATAGAAGTAAATTTTCGCCAAAAAAAGAACTACGAAAAAGAATCTCTTCTCTTCAAAATAGCAATGAAACAGGAAGCTTAGGGGAGGTTTTATTAAAAATTTTCGTAATATTATTGTTAATATTCTTGCTTGTTTTTATAAATATCAAAGTAGGTCTTGGTCCTTTATATCTTATATTTTTACTTTTTATTCTTGTGCTTTCAGCCTTATGGCTATTTTGGGGTTTTAATTAATTTGTAAAATATTTAATTAGAAGCTTATAATCAATTATTTTTAAAAATATAATACTTTTGTAAAAAAAATTATAAAATGAAAAAAATAGTCATTATTTTTTTATTTATTCTTATTCAAGGGATATCGTATGGTGGTAACCCTCGTCTAATAGGTAAATATCAAACTAATATTGGTATTGGTTTATCAGAATATAGTCCTCCGGTCTATTTTGGTATAGAAAATTATTTATTAAATGATATTACCATAGGGATGGAAGTTTCTTATCGCTCAAGCAATACTACCAGAGAAGGAAAGTTTTACCGTGAGAATATAATTGGTTTTTCAGCAAATGGAAATTATCATTTTAATGAAATGCTCGATTTAGATAAAGAGTGGGATTTGTATTCCGGACTAAACGCAGGTTATTATTATTGGTATTCTCCAAACAGCAACGAGTATTTTAATTCCAATATAGGTATCGGCTTTCAGGTTGGAGGTAGATATTATTTTAATGAGTACTTTGGTGTAAATGTTGAAATAGGTGTAGGTAATGCTTTTAACGGAGGCAAATTCGGATTTTCGTTTCGATTTTAACAAGAATTGATTTTATTAATAAAAAGATAGGGATGAATGTTTTTTCCTATCTTTATTTTTTTCTATGTATGATTATTAATATTCCATTAAAAGCAATATCAATCGATGAAGAAGGATTTCATTTATTTGTTAAGATAAAAATAAATGGAAAATCGGCGAACATGTTATTAGATACCGGCGCTTCTAAAACCGTTTTCGATATTAATAGAATATCTCACTTTCTTAAAAATAAAACCGATTCATTTGAATCATTTGATAAGCTTTCTACCGGACTTGGAACAAGTACTATGCAAAGCAGTTTTACCTTGTTGAAAGAAATTAAACTTGACCATTTAAAACTAAAAAATTATACGGCCATACTGCTCGATATGAAGCATGTTAATCAATCGTATGAAATGATTAAATTGAAACCCATTGAAGGGGTTATTGGAAGCGATTTATTGATGAAATATAATGCCGTGATTGATTATCAAAAAAAGAATTTAAAACTACGAATAGCGACTAGTGATTTACAATAAATTTACCTTTAATAAAAAGATCTTTCATCCCTATTCTTTTTTCTCCCTGTAGTGTAAAAAAGTAAATCCCATTTGGAAATGTAGCGGTAGAGAATGAAATCTGATTATCATTTACCTTAAATTTACATGAAATTGTATTTCCCGACATAGAATATAGTTGGATTTGCGGGTTTTTAAATTTTTCATATATCTTAATATAAACAAAGTTGTCGGCAGGGTTAGGGTATAAATCATATTGAATTTGTTCCGGTTTGTGAAATGTTTTTATTCCAACCGGGTTGGGATGTTTTCCTTTAAAATAGGTAAGTCCTCCCGAAAAGTTTCCAATTATTAGTTCAGGATATTGGTCTGATGTTAATTCAGCTATTGCAATTCCGCAACGATTTCCTTCATTTAAATATAAATAATTTGAATCTACACAGTTGAATATTTTACCGGGCTCTAAATTGTTTTCAATGTCTTTGTAGTAAAATATATTACCGGATTCGCTACCTACAAATAATTTTAATTGATTGGTGGAATCTTTAAAAAAACAAGGAACACTATAACCATAATTAGAAACATTTTTGTCGCTTACCAAAACGCCACCTAAGCTATCATTAAATAATGTAAAATTCGGAGTGGTTTTGGTTCCTGTATTTTTAAAAAATTCTAAATTTCCGTTTCTTTCTCCTATAACTAAGTCTAACAACGAATCATTGTCTAAATCGATTAATTGTGGGGTACTCATTACATTTTTTTGAGTAACGGGATATCCTACATGGATGCCCATGTAATCTTCCTGCGATAACACCATATTCATTGGTTCTCCAGGTATAGCGATGTTTTCGTACAAATCAATCTTTCCGGTCGATTTTCCAATAATCATTTCAGGAACTTGGTCTCCATCAATATCGCCAAAAGTAGGAACTACGCCATTTAATTTTCGTGACATAATTTTTGCAAAATCGTTGGTGATAAGCTGAAATGCGGGTAGTGTATCGGTTCCGATATTTTTATATAGGCTTATACCGGATTTATATGTACATGTTAAATTACTAAAAAGATAATACGCAGAGTCTAATATTCCGAAGTTGCCGATAAATAAATCTTTTAATCCGTCGTTGTCATAGTCGAACAGCACCGGGTATGCTCCTGCACCTATGTCAATCATATTGTTTTGCAGAAAATCATCATATTGAAATTCAAATATAGGAGTTGTTGAAGTGCCTTTATTTTTATAAAACCAGCAGCTTTTTAAGTTTTCAGAAACGCTTAAACCTCCATCAAAAGGCGATAGAATGAGATCTTTTAATCCATCGTTGTCGGCATCAAAGTAACAAAGAGCGGGCATCGAAAATAAATCTACTTTTGCAGAGTTGGATGGGAATAAAGTATCCTGATTGATCATAAAAGCATCAGTGAGTGTTCCTCCGTTGGTTAATTTAATAATTCCGGGGAAACCAATATCGCCGATTAATAAATCTTTTAATCCATTCCCCGTTAAATCGGCTGCTAATAAAGTAGAGCCTGTATGTCTTAATTCTTCATCGTAAGTTGGGATAAAACGAGGACAGGTGGTATCTAAAATAATTTCGTTACTAATTTCACTTTCTGCGAACTTACCCCAACAGTATTCCTGTAAAACAAAATGAAGGCTGTCTGGAATTCCATATAGTTCCATCGACCTGTTTTGATGGTATTGTATAAAAGAACCCAGTCCCCAGAATGTAAGTATGTCAAGGTCGCCATCGTTATCGATGTCTGATATGGCAGGCCAATCAACAGTAGTAACCAGTAAATTCGTATTTGTTTGACCTTGCATGGAGGT